>WOZB01000235.1 GCA_011620445.1 Anaerolineaceae bacterium
TCAACCGCGGCAACCAGTTGAACAACTACGGAAGCCAGCTGAACAAACGCGGCAAACAGGGAATCGGATGGACCGAAAAGGTATCGACAACCCAATTGGGGGAAGGAAGTTGGGATGATGTTGAAATCGCGTTCACTGAAACCCTCTAAATATCGCGCTGGTGAGTGGTCCAAGCGAAAAATGAAATGGACCAGAGCCGAAGACTGGGCTGCCTGGGGAAAGGCCAAGGCAGAAGAAAAGCAGAGGTCCATTGACAATGCTCAAGAAGGGATAGAGAAGCGGAGATTTCTTTGCGACGACCGGGAAGGGATAGATAAGCAGGGATCTACTGACAATGATCTGGAACGGGCAGAACAGCAGGGATCTATTGACGGTAGCCGGGAGCGGACAGATAAGGGATCTGATTTCCAACAGGTGAGCGAAGATGCCAGCGCGTAAACCAGCGGCTTTACAGAAGGGCCATGACACAAACGCTGAAAAAGATCTGCGCTTGAGCTCAGAGGCTAAAGCTAGGACCAATCCAGTTTCGAAGTTCCCGCCCAGGGAATTCAAGGGTCGTGAGATTGCCAGGAAGACCTGGCGAAGCCTGGTTGGGGACTTCCAGAAGACCGAAGGCATGGAACTGGATAAGCTTGATCGACATGTCCTCATTGACCTTTGCCTCTCCGAGGAGGAGCTCTCGGAACTTATGAAAATGCGGATGGTGGCTTTTACCCAGTGGGAAGCCAACACCGATGACATCAATAGTTCCAGGGCAACCGTGAATGCCCTGGTGAAACGCAAAGCCGATGAGGTTGAACTGACAGAAGCCAGGAGAGTTGCCCTGGGATATCTCAAGAAAAATCAGGAATTATACAGAACGATTTTAAGCCTGGATGCCAGGATCGACGCCAAGAAGAAGCTGAAATTTACCTTCTATCAGTCCATGTACCTGACACCCAGAAGCCGAGCCGGGGTGAACCCAGCGGCCAAGGAAGATGAAGATAAACAGCCAATAGATCCAATGGAAGAGCTGCTGAAATCACCGGTAGGCCAATTTGAAGCAATCATCAATACAAAGCGGAGAGCAGAATGAAAATAGCTCTCGGATCGCATTTCTACCAGGCAAAAACTGACCGATCAGGGATTTCAGGAGAACAATTGTGCCAGATCGATGGAGCAGAATGAACATCGCTTCCGGATCTCACTTTGAAGAGGCAAAAGCCAATCGAGCAGTGGCCTTCTTTGAACAATTGCGGCACATCGATGGCCAATTCTACAATAAGCCATTTAAGCTTCTGCCCTGGCAGGAGAAGATCATCCGAGAAGTCTATGGAATTGTCAAAGAGGATGGGACCAGGCAGACTAAAGTTGTTTGGCTGGAGATTCCTAAAAAAAATGGAAAAGCACTGGCGATCGACACCCTCATTCCAACTCCGGAAGGATGGCGAAAACTTGACGATCTGCGGGTTGGCGACCAGGTATTTGATGAGCTCGGGCAGCCCTGCAATGTTGTTGCGACAACCAGCGTCATGACTGGAAGACCATGCTATCGGATGCGATTTGCAAATAGTCAGACAATTATTGCTGACGCGGATCACCAGTGGCTGACAACAACTCGCAGACCAGAGGCAAAGACTGCGATTCGTACGACCAGCCAAATCGCTGCATCTATTGACAGCTCTAATGGACTAAACCATCGTATTGAACTTGCCAGAGCAGTTTCTATTCCTGAACGGAGTTTGCCACTTGATCCATATTTGTTGGGTTTGTGGCTTGGTGATGGTAACACACGCGATGCGCGAATTACGATCGCCGATTCTGAGCCGCTCGACCACCTGAGAGGAAAGGGCTATAAAATTGAGCACCGCGAAAGTTTTGGATCATATGGCTATTGGGTAAAAGGTATTAATCCAATCTTGCGGAAGCTGGATCTGTTCAAAAACAATCATATCCCTGAGATGTACCTCTTTTCTTCCATCGAGCAGCGGCTAGAGCTTCTGCGAGGGCTGATGGATAGTGACGGCTATTGCTCGAAAAAAGGCCAGTGTGAATTTTCTAACAGCAAAAAACTGCTGGCAGATGGCGTCGTGATGTTGGCACGTTCACTGGGATTCAAGGCTACGATCATAATGGCAAGGGCAACATTGTATGGCATGGATTGTGGTGAAAAATACCGAGTGCTTTTTCATCCGTATTCCGATGTTTTCGTTTTTCGCATTCAGAGAAAACAAGAGCGTCAGAGAGACCGCTGCAAAAAAACCAGGAACTGTCGCATTTATATTGAGTCGTGTGAACCAATTGAGTCTGTTCCGGTAAAGTGCATCCAGGTTGATTCCCCGTCGAGATTATATCTGGCCAGTGAATCATATATTCCGACCCATAACAGTGAGCTTGCAGCGGGGGCAGCGCTATTCGGCACCTTTGCAGATGGAGAGATGAACGGTGAGGTCTATGGGTGTGCTGCTGACCGAGGCCAAGCTTCCATCATTTACAAAGTCGCCACCAAAATGATTGACCTGGTGCCAGCCCTGGGAAAGCGGGCACGGAAGCGGGACTCAATAAAAATGCTTGGAGACCGTGGGACTGGCAGCTTCTATGAGGTACTCTCAGCAGAGTCTTATTCGAAACACGGCTTCAAACCAAGCACGATTGTTTTTGACGAGATCCACGCTCAGCCTAACCGAGATCTGTGGGACGTAATGACCTTTGGCACAGGGGCCACCCGGGAGCAACAACTTATCTGGGTGCTGACTACTGCTGGTGATGACCCAGACAGGGTCAGCATCGGGTGGGAATTGCATGACTACGCCTTGCGCGTGCTAAATGGCGAAATTATTGACCCTACCTGGTATGTGGTGATCTATGCCTATGATGGCGAAAAGATCTGGGATGAGGCCAACTGGGCAGAGGCAAACCCATCCCTGTGGGATGTGAAATCGATTGAGAGCATGCGTACAGAAGCCACGAAGGCGAAGAATGACCCTGCCCAGGAAAAACTTTTCAGGCAGTATCACTTGAACCAGTGGATTACTACCAAGCTAACCAGTTGGCTGCCGATGGCGCTTTGGGATGAAACCGAGGAAGAGATACCTGAGGAGAAGCTACAGGGGCTCAAGTTCTACATCGGACAGGATGCTTCCACCACGACTGACCTCTCTGCCTTATGCAGGATCTATCCACCGCAAAAATGGCTGAATTTCTATTATCTAAAATGGGATGGTTTCCTTCCAGCAGACACGCTGCTTGATCGTGTTCGGCTGGACCATGTGCCTTATGATGTTTGGCAGAAACAGGGCTGGCTGACTGCAACTGAAGGAAATACGATTGACCATTGGGCCATCCTGGACAAGGTTACCAGTTGGCAAAAAACAGGGACGATCGTGGAGTTGGTTTCAGACCCGGCCTTTGCAGTGATGCTAATGCAAGCTGAAATCAAAGCCGGGATTAATGTGGTGACCATCCAGGGCACCTTTGCCAATCTGACTGACCCGATGAACAACATCGAAATGCTGCTTAAATCCGGAAAAATGAAGCATGAGCGGAATGAACTGGCCAGATGGTGTTTCGGGAACACCTCAATTGCCATGAACGGATCCGGCCTGAAAAAGTTTGTGAAAGAGACCAAAGGCAAGACTGTGATCAGGACCAAACGCATTGACCTTATGGCGGCTTTGATCATGGGCATGTGCCGGGTTCCATACGAGATAAAGACTGATAACTTCGAGGAACTAATCCTCTCGGAAGGATGGGGCATGTGAAGAAAGAAGTGATTAACAACGCCGTGATGACCCCAATCCCCAAGGAGATGCAACCTGGAGACAGCAGTTTTCTCCTTTACTGGCCTCCAATGGCAACGATTGGAACCGTTACGGTTGAAACAGCAAAGAAACTTTCAACCGTCTACCGCTGCATGAACATTTTGAGCGATGATATTGCCGCTTTGCCATTCCAGCAGTTTGAAAAGCTGGAAAGAGGGTCCAGACGGGTCAGGCCCGATGGAGACAGCCGAAATGTGGCTTATCTGATCGAAATTGAACCCAACAGATGGCAGACGCCATTTGTATTCAAAAAACGGCTAATTTTGGACATGCTCAGCATGGGAAATGCTTATATTTGGCGGCCGGTTAGCGCTTACCCAGAGTTGTACCAACTGGAGGCAGGCAAAGTGCGACCTGTATTTGACAAATGGGGCAACCGCTATTTCCAGGTGTTGTTTGACAATGGAGAGGTTAGAGATATTCCGGATCCGGAAATACTGCATCTGATGATCAATCCGGACAAAAAAGGGATTTATGGCCGATCAGTATTGGGATATGCCCAAGATACGATCAACCGCCAAATCGGAGCCAACAATTCAAGAAACACACTTACGGGTAATGGTTTACTGCCCACCGCCATTTTAAAGGTGAATGGCCAAATAGGTGAAGAAGCCAGGCAAAAGGTCAAGGAAAGTTATCTGAAATCCGCTGCAGATGGCGTGATGGTGCAGGACAATGCCATTGTTGACTTCAAGCAGGTCACCATGAATGCAACCGATGTGCAGTTCCTGGAGAGCATCCAAGCGACGGAAACCGAAATAGCTAATTTCTTCGGGCTGCCACAGTACAAGCTCAACCTGGGAAAGCAATCGTACCAATCGAACGAACAGCAGCAGTTAGATTACCTGGGCACCACCCTGAACCCCTACCTGATTCAATTTGAACAGGGGGCCAGGCTTAAATGGTTGGCAACTGAGGAGCAGGATGCCGGATTCTTCCGCTTTGAGCGCAAGGCTTTAATGCAGCTGGACACCAAAACGCAAGCGGACTTTCTGCATACACAGATTTTAGATGGCATTTACTCGCCAAATGAAGCCCGGGCAATCAATGACCTGGAACCTTACCAGGGCGGAGACCAACATTACTTCCCTGGAAACATGGCAGTGATCACCGAAAAAGGGCTAACCATGCCCGGCAAGGAGACAGCATGAAATTATTCAAAGAGGCAGAAAAAGAAAGTTCCTCTGACCGCAGGCAAACCCTGGCATTTGATGCCGCCGATAGCGGCGAGGTGGAGATCTACTGCTATGGCGACATCGTGGACAGTTATTGGTTTTATGACCCAACCCATCCGCCTCTTGGGTATGTAACCCAGGATGCAGTCAAAGAAGCATTGGACCAGGCGGCTGGAAAACCGATTTTATTAAGGATTCATTCATCGGGTGGGGACATGATGACAGCCAGCACAATCCGGTCGATGCTGATGTCTTATCCGGGAAAGGTGACCTGTCAAATAGACGGGTTGTGCGCAAGCGCAGCAACCTACATAGCCACCGCAGGGTCAAAGGTTCAAATGCAGGATTCCGCCTTTTTCATGATCCACGACCCCTGGACGATCACGATTGGGAATGTGGAAGATCACCGGGTGACGATTAGCATGCTCAAGGAGCTGAAAAAAGGAATTGTGGAAGCATACATGGCAAAGAGCACGCTTGAGCAGACTCAGATTGAAAAGCTGATGGCAGATGAAACCTGGATGAGTGCACAGACTGCGCTTGAATCTGGGTTTGTAGATGAGATCATCAGTAAGCCGGCAACAGCAAGAGCAGCAGTGATGGCAAAGGATTCCCTGCCAGTGATGAACAATGTTTTGAAAAGGTATAAAGAAGTACCACAAGCTGTTCGAGAAATGCTGCAAAACGGATTGGATGTTACGGAGGAGCCGGCAACCAGCGTGCCGGAAAACGCCACCGATACAGAGCCCAACCAGGGCAATATGGAACGCGAGAGAGCCGTCCAGGCACTGCGCGAAAAAATCATAACTCTCAAGAAGCAAGAAGAAGGAGAAAGTAGATGACCACATTCAAGAGTGCGTATGACCTGGCGCAAAAACGCGTGCAGGCCGTGAATGAAAAGGCTCAGGAGATTGAAACCCTCCTGGGCGGCACCGAGGAAGACGTCAATGCTGCTCTGGCTCTTGAGCCCGCGCTGGACGAGGCTCAAGCCGAAGCACAAAAGGCGATCGACCTGTACAACAAGTTGACCAAGGCGGGAGATCTCGCTGAAAGCACGGCCAGTTTGTTTGTACCTATTTCAGAAGCGGCAGCAGAAAGTGTAGCTGCCAAAAACACGATGACCCGCGAAGAATTCGACGGGATGAGTATCAGTGAGCGAGCCAAGTTCATGTCGAACGGCGGTAAGGTCACCGAGGAGAAGGAGTAAAAAATGCCTGATTCTTTAGCTAGTTTGTTTCCAACCCTTTATGCAGGCATCGCGGAATTTCCACGACGCCAGTTCGGGATGATCCGGGCCGTCCAGGTGGATGGCAGGCTCTCCCGGGCCGCAAAAGGTCAAAGTGTGGTCTGGGATGTGCCGCAGATAAGCGCCGCAGTTGACGTGGAACCTTCGGCAACCCTCCCTGCACCCGATGCTGATGTGGCCAAACCGCTCAGCTATACAATGGCCTACCGAAAGGCAGTGCGCATTGCGGTGACCGGGGAAGCCTCAGAAGCAATCGGCGACGCCAATATGGCGATCCGCCGGCAAAACCAATATTTGCAGGCGTTTGACGCGCTGGCGGCCGGGATTGAAGGTTACCTGGCAGGCATTGCGATTCTGAACGCCAGCCGTGCTTTTGGTACCGCGGACACGATCCCGTTTACGGCGTCCTCCGCTAACCTGGAGTACTTCGCAAAATTATGGGGGATCCTGGCAAGAAATGAGCGTTCCAATGGCGAGCTCTCGCTGGTGCTGAACACAGCGACCGCGGAGGCGATGCGCGCTTACATGGCAATGCTGTGGAAAGCCAACGAAGCGGGTGATGACGAGATGATGAAGAATGGGTACCGCACGCGGATCCAGGGCTTCAACATCTATGAAACCAATCAAATGCCCAAGCACACCAAAGGCACCGGCGCTGCCTATGTTTTGGATGGAGACCATGCCGCAGGCGCGACGGATATTGTGGTCAAGACGGGCACCGGAACTATCCTGGCGGGCGACGTAATCTCGATCGCGGACGAACCCTCTGGCTCGAAGTATGTCGTTACCGAGGGCATTGCAGCTGCCGGAACACTGAAAATTGGCGCTCCGGGTTTGCTGGGCGCAGCGGTTACTGGCAAGGCGGTCAGCATCCACCAGTACACACCCAACCTGGCATTCAATCAGAGTGCGCTTGGTTTGGGCGTCCGTCTGCCAGAGATCCCGAAAGAGGGCGACGCCGCCATTGACGCCACAAGCATCCGCGACCCCTACACCGGCCTGGTGTTTGAGGTAAGGCGTTATGCCGAGTACCGCCAGATCGTAGACGAAATCGCGATCATGTATGGCGCGATCGTTTTGGACCCAGAGGCAATCGCCATTGGGTTGAGCTAAGGCTGTTTGTTGTGTGAACAAGGATGGATATCGAATAGGTATCCATCCGAAAGATTGAGGTGAAACAATGCCAAGCATCCTGACCCCCACGGAGGCAGCAACCGTTTTACGCTGCGAGATTGACGATCAGAACATGCTGGATCTGCTTGGCCAGGTAGACGCGTACATTGAAAACGCCACCGGGTGGAAGTGGACCGAGGATGAGGTGATCAATCCGACTGCGAAGTCAGCGGCCAGGATGCTTATCGTTCAATGGCATGAAAACCCGGCTCAGACTGGGTCCGGTGAATCGCCGCTCTCGTTTGGGCTGGATGCCGTGCTGCTGCAGCTGAAAGCCAAGGCAATAGAACTGAAAGAGAGCCTCTTGTGAGGATTGGAAGCAAGGTAACCAACCCCGGAGATCTGCGCACCAAGGTCGAATTGGTGCCTGTGACCCAAAGCCAGGATGCGGGTGGTTTCTATCAGCTGACTGAAGGACAACCGGTAGCGGTTTGGGCCCAGTGGACGAATACCTTTGGGTACGAAGCCATTC
>WOZB01000047.1:0-2593 GCA_011620445.1 Anaerolineaceae bacterium
CTCATTAGTGGAGGGATCCCAGAACAATTTCAATAGCAGCAGGTTTTCTTGTGAGTCCAGCGCCAGAGCATAAGGCGTATTATAAGTATTCATGTCAAATTCTGAAAAAGTTTTGATGTGGTTGCCATCGGCATCAAACATCTGCACGCGGCGGTACCAGCCATCCGCAACGTACACGATGCCCGCATCCGAAACCGCGACAGAATACGGTCGATAAAACTGTCCGTCCTCCGAACCGTAGTTTCCAAATTCTGTAAAGAAATTTGTGCTTGGGTCGTAAATAGTGATCCGGTCAAAATCGCTGTTAACTATATAAATGCGGCCGTCAAGGCCGACTGCCACATCGTGAACGCCCAAAAGCTGGCGTCCATCGCCGCCCCAACTGTTCAGATAGGAAAATCCGGGGTCGGGTGTCTGCGCGTGAACCGCATTGGTGGGGATAATGATCAGGCTAAGAATGACTATGATGGAAAACAGAACTGGAAGAAAGTGGTTGGTAGCAAAGTAGTTTTTCATTCAGGATCCTCCTCGAAAAGCACTGGCGTTCGAATATTTCGTGTAAATTATAGCATTTGAGGATAATTGGTTAAGATATTCCCTCCAAAAATGTATTAAATGGGCCACCACAATACAGAGATGGCCAAGAGGGACTTTTAGAGAAATGTCAAGCGATCGCGCTACGTCAGTTGGAAGTAATCGGCGAGTTGCAGGTGCTTCAGGCTGGGGAGAATGTAATTTGCCCGGGAGTGGTCCTCACGGCGGGTGATGGCATTTGGCACAACCACAACGCGGATGCCAGCGCGGTTGGCCGCTATGATTCCGTTAGAGGAATCTTCGAGCACCAGGGCATTCCCAGGTTCAACATGCAGGCGTTCCAGGACTTTCAGAAAAATGTCGGGGTTGGGTTTGGCATCGGCCACGTCATCGCAAGTAACGATGGTATCAAACTTGTCCAGGATGCCAAAGTGAGCCAACTTTGGGTAGACCCAGGCTTTTGAAGAACTGGAGCCCACGGCCAAAAGGATGCCTTTGGCTTTTGCCTCATCGATGAGCTCAAGCACGCCTTCCATCGGCTCTACCTGTTTTACACCTTCATCAATTTTTTGGTCGTAACGTTCACGAACTTCTTTGGGGCTGTACTTACCCGTGTGTTCAGCATAAATCTTCCATGGGTCGTATTCGCCCTCTGAGGCTGTGCCCACCAATTTAACAAATCCTTCAATGTTAAATTTAAGTCCCACATTGGAAAAACTCTGTTCAAGCAGCCTAACACCGATCGACTCCGTATCAACGATAAGGCCATCAAAATCAAAGATTAATACCTGGGTTGGTTTTAGTGTCTGCATTTAATTTCTGTACGTCCCCGCACCCCAATAACCTGAGGAAATCGGAGAAATGTCCTCAGAAGTGATAAATACTTCCGGATCGATGCTCTTTGCCAGGGCTTCGATGTGTTTGACATCCTTGCGCCGCACGGTCATGTTGAGCATGGACACGTCCCCATCTTTACCATGGGCAGGGATTTCGGTTACCGCGTAATCTTCAGCGCGAAGGGCTTTGGTTAGCTGCATATCGGTAAACTTGCTGATAATGGTGATATGGCTGAAGCCGATTGCCAATTTTCTCTCCAGCCACATACCAAGCGTATTGCCTGTAGCAAAACCGGCGCAATAAGCAAACACATTCAGTACGTTGGAGGTGTCTTCCAACACCCAGCCCATGCTGTAGACGAACATGACAGTTTCAATAAATCCCAGAACCCAGGCGATTGTAGTTTTGCCCCGCAGACCGAGCAGGAAGCGCAGCATGTCCATAGCGATTGAAATGACCCGGATAATAAAGATACCCAGGGCAATCAGCCAGGCAGCAGGTAGGGTTGGAAAATAGAGTGAAGCCACCATGGATTCTGTTTAACCCTGGTCCGAGGATGAACGCATGGCAGGCTCATAGAGCGTGCCCATATATTCTTTGACCATCCGGGTCATCGAGAACCGCGGGCTGCAGCTACGGATGCATTCCTTGACCCGCTGGATCCAATCCGCAGGTAAGCCATCTGCAGAACGCATGGTGTAGTACAAGGGCACAATTTCGTTTTCGAGGGTGTCATACAGGCTCTTCGAATCAGCATCGTCCTGGGCATCCAGGTTCGCGTATTCGGTGCTGTCTCCGATGGCCCAGCCATTTTTACCATTGTAGCCTTCAGCCCACCAGCCGTCCAAGACTGAGAAGTTGAGGGTGCCGTTTAGAGCAGCTTTTTCGCCGCTGGTTCCGGATGCCTCGCGCGGGCGGCGCGGCGTATTCAACCAGACATCCACGCCCTGGGTGAGGTAACGGGCCATGTTCATATCGTAGTCATCCAAAAAGACCAGGCGGCCGCCGTTGCGGGCGTCTTTAACATGGCGATAAACATCCTGGATCAGCAGTTTTCCGGGTTCATCCGCTGGATGCGCTTTGCCAGCAAAAACTACCTGAACGGGCATACGTGCATTGGTGACTATGCGCAGCAGGCGGTCGTAATCGCGGAAGAGAAGATTAGCGCGTTTATAGGTAGCAAATCGGCGGGCAAATCCAATTGTCAGCCGGTAAGGGTCCA
>WOZB01000047.1:2693-7759 GCA_011620445.1 Anaerolineaceae bacterium
TGAAAGCTTCAGGGCGAGCACAGGCATCGAGAAGGCTTCGCCACCCCATTCAGGCACAATCTTGGCCAAATTAACAAATTCATCGCGGCTCATACCAATCTTTTGTGCGAAGTTGGCAAAATACTTGTCAATCAACCAGAGCGGGAAAACGTCATTCCCGGCAGGAACGGGTGTATGAGTGGTGAAGATGCTGGTTTGCCTTACAATGGACTTGGCTTCTTCAAGGGTTTTGCCCTTTTCAAGGAAGGTACGGATGCGTTCCAAGGTGAGGAAGGCGGAATGCCCCTCATTCATTTGGTAAATGTCGGGTTTGTGCCCAAGGCGTTCCAAAGCGCGTTTACCACCGATGCCAAGCAAGATTTCTTGGGAAATGCGCATTTCGAGGTCGCTGATATAGAGTTTATCGGTGAGCTGGCGGTCCTGGGGGTTGTTCTCAGGGATATTTGTCTGCAATAAGATCAAGGTCACCCGGCCAACGTTGAGCTCATAAAGGCGCGCAAAACAGGTGCGGCCAGGCAGACTGACAGAGATCTTGATGGGTTCGTGGTTTTCGTCATACAGGGCAATCAGGGGGATATCATTAAAGTTGATTTCCACATTGCGCGCTTCTTGCCAACCGTCTTCCGTAATTTTTTGGGAAAAGTAGCCATATGTGTAAAGAAAACCTACGGCCGTCAGGGGAAGGCCCAAATCACTGGCTTCCTTGAGGTGGTCGCCGGAAAGCACCCCCAAACCACCGGCATAGACCATGAGGGACTCATGTAAGCCGTATTCGAAGGAGAAGTAAGCAATCTGCTTCTCCGCAAGTTCAGGATAGTTTTCTGAATACCAGGTTTTGGGAGCATGCATGTAAGCATCAAATTGTTGGATAATGCGGTCGTAAAGATCAAGGAAGTAACGATCCTTCATGACTGCATTCAATCGTTCTTCAGGTACGGTACGCAAGAAAACAATCGGGTTATGGTTGCATTGTTCCCAGGTTAAAAAATCAATTTCCTTAAATAGGCGGGCGGCTTCAGGATTCGTGACCCACCAGAGATTGTGTGCCAGGTCGGCCAGCCGCTTCAGGCGTGCTGGAAGTGTGAAACTATTTGGCATTTCACGGATGATGTTCGGTATATTTGTTTGAGACATGCGGACTACCTTTGCTTAGGGTCAAGTTTTCAAAACGCCGAAATGATATCACAAAGCAGATCGGCAAATAATGGAAGAAGATATCTCCTACTCACTTTGAGCGGGTTTGTTTACCTTTTTTTCCGGTATAGGCAGGTGTTGCCAGGTTAACAATACGGGTGAGGCGGGTATCCACCAGGCGGCTATAAATTCGCGGGTCCAACTCGTCGGGGGTGAGAGAACTGGTAATGACGGTGGGCAGCTCTGCCACGTAGCGGTAATTAAAGAGCTGGTATAGCTTTTCTCTTGCCCATGGGGTTGCCGATTGGGTGCCCAGGTCATCCAGAATTAGGATGCGGGCGTTCTTGATTTCCTCAAAACGCTGATCCAGGCTGACCTGACTATTGGGGTTGAAACTGGCACGCAGATGGTCCAACAGGTCCGGCACGCTGACCATGAGGGGCGGATTGCCAAGCGCGGCCTGGTAATTTCCGATGGCTGCTGCCAGGTGTGTTTTACCGGTGCCATAAGGCCCCGCAAAGACCAGCCAGCCTTCCGGGTGGGCAGCGAAAGCTTCAGCGATGTGTTTTGCTTCCATGATTCCGGCCAATTCCTCACGCGTTAAGCCTTCATCCCGGCGGAGCTCAAAATTGTCGAAACGTAACTTTCCATGCAGGGCCAGGCTGGAAAGTTCCAAATGACCCACCTCGTCCGTGGGGTTTCTATAATCAGGGGCGTTGATTTCCACTTTGGTAACAATTTCGGGGTCCATCAGGCGGGAACGTATACGGCCTTCAAAACCATTCATGTCAAGGTTGCTGGTGACAACGGTTGACAGTTGGTTAATGTAACGGTGATTGATAATCTGGAAAAGCTTTTCCTGAGCCCAGGGGGTCGCATTTTGAGTGCCAAAATCATCCAGTACGAGCAGAGGATAATTGCGGATTTCGTCAAAGCGATCTTCAAAGCTGTCAGTGGAAGATGAATAACTCGCCCGCAGCCAATCCAGCAAATCTGGCACGGTCAAAAAGAGCGTAGGCGTACCATTTTTGAGGGCTTCATTGGCTATGGCCGCTGCCAAATGGGTTTTGCCGCATCCGTATCTTCCACTTATAAAGATCCAACCCTTGAGTGTTTGAGCAAAATTGTGGGCTGAATTAAAGGCTTGCTCAAGCGAGTTTGCCTGCATCTCCCCCATTCCGACGCGGCCGCGGGGATGGAATGTATCAAAGACATAGGCCTGAAGTGCCCCTAAATTGCTTTTGCTAAGCAATTCGTTTTTTCCTGAAAGGTCCGCATCCAAAGCCCTGCAGGTACAAATTTGCAGCTTCCCGAAGCGTGGATCGGAGAAAGGCACGTCAAGTTTCACAAAACCCAAGCCGTGGCAGAAGGGACAATTTGGGTCGCCAATAGCGACTTCAGAACGCAACCCCTGGGGCAGTTCAGTCTCTTGGTTGGCTTGCGGCGTCATCTTTATGCTGCTGCCGATAGAGTTCTTTAAACTTTTCGAGACGTTGGCTATCTTTTTCATTCGTTTTCTCCCGTCCGTTCTCTTTCCAGTTCTTAAGGATGGCACGGACGTAACTCCAGTTTCGGGCATTGTGACTGAGGGCTTCCTTGATGGCATCTTCAAACCAGTCAGCAGGAAAATTACGAGCGTCTTCCTGTAGCAGATCGGCGACCATTGGGGTTAGGGGACCGATGTTATCTTCATAGAGCTTGAAAAGATTAGGGCGTTCCCTGATACCAAAGGTGGACGGCTTAAGCTCATCCAGTCTAATCTGTTTTTTTTGTAATTTACTCAGCAATTCCCGTCCTGACGGTGTACCAGGCATTATAAAAGCCTTGTTTGAGGCTTCAGTTGTGAATTTGAGTAGAAATCCAGCTTGAAGCAGTGCTTCCAGGGTCTCAGGACTCAAGTAATCTAATTGGTTGGGGTCTAGAAATTCAGCGTTCTCAAAATCTTGCCAGATGCGCAGGAGTGCAAGAATGGCCACTGCGTTAATGCGAGACTCCTGGCAGCGTTCCACAAAATCGAACGGTAAGGAGAGGCGCAAATCGTTGTTAAAAGAAAAGCCTTTGAGTTCGCTCATCCCTTGGGCGGCCCTTTATAAGCATCCCTGAACATGGCAAGTTTTTCGATAAAGATCAGTTCAATGCCGCTGTGTGTGGGACCGTTGCGATGTTTGGCCACGGTCAGGCGGGCAACATTATGCGTGGGGCTGGCTTCATTCATTTGCTCAGGCCGGTTGATGAACATGACGACATCGGCATCCTGTTCCAATGAGCCAGATTCACGCAAGTCTGAAAGTACAGGCTGCTTATCCGTGCGCTGCTCCACAGCTCGGGAGAGCTGGGCAGCCGCCAGCACTGGCACATTCAGTTCCCGTGCCAGCACCTTTAGGTAGCGGCTGATATACGAAACTTCCTGTACGCGGTTTTCTGTGCGCACATCGCTGGCCATCAGTTGCAAATAGTCAACGATCACCAAATCCAAACCTTCTTCCATCTGCAAACGGCGGCATTTGGAACGTATCTGCAGCGGCGTGATGGCTGGGGTGTCATCAATATAGATACGGGCGTCATTGAGTACCGTCAGGGCATGGACTGCCAGCTCCATCTCTTTGTCATCGAGTTTGGCTGAGCGCAATTTTTGTGAGTCAATTTCAGTTTCCTGGGCAAGCATGCGCTGCAGCAGTTGTTCAGCAGACATTTCAAGCGTGAACATCGCCACACTGCGTTTGAGCTGTAAACCTACATACTTTGCCACACCGATCAAGAAGCCCGTCTTGCCCATACCAGGCCGGCCAGCCACAATCAGAAAATCAGATTTTTGCAGGCCATCCAATACCTGGTCAAGCGAAGAAAGGCCTGTCTTCAGCCCGCTGACCCCTTCCGGATTATTGGCGACCTCACCCAGGCGGTTCAGATAATCCTGGACGACTTTTTTGATGGGTAGGATATCTCGGGCGTAGCGATCCTGACTGACGCTGAACACTGCTTTTTCAGACTCACCAAGCACAGTTTCGACGTTATAGTCCATGCGATAAGTAAGGCGGGCAATATCGTTGGCAGCGTTCAGCAAGCGCCGGCGCGCAGAGAGTGCTGAAAGGTTGCGGGCATAAGAGACCGCGTGTAAAGACGAGGGCACCACATTACTGAGGCTAATCAGGTATTCAACACCGCCCACGTCCTCAAGGTGACCCTGGGAATCGAGCTTTTGGCGCACCGTAAGGATGTCAAAACTTTGATTTTCCTGGAAAAGATCCGTAAGTGCTTGCCAGATCCATTGATGCCGATTGATGTAAAAATCCTCTGGGCGGATGAGCGGGGCAAGATCGATGTATACGTCGGGGTTGATCATGACAGCGCCGATAACGGCTTCTTCCATTTCCCGATCGTAAAGTTGAGGATTTGCGGACTCAGGCTGGTTGACTTCCACGGAATAATTTTCAGTCATAGGGTCTCCATGAAGAGTTCAGTCTTTGGGTTTATCTTTATCAGAATTTGGGTCTTCCAGGCTGTCAAAAAAGTCATTGAAGACTGATAAATCCGGTTCACTTTCGTTTATCTCGGCTTCCTTGCGGTCAATTTCTGGTTCAATCCCAACCGTGTCGAGGATCGACTCGGCAATGAAGATAGGGGCATCCATCCGAACAGCCAGAGTTAATGCATCGGAGGGCCGGCAATCGATCACCAGTACCTGATTCTCCTTGCGAATCACCAAATTAGCCATATAGGTTTCTTCTACCAAGGCCACGATTTCCACGCGCAGCAGGGACCCCCCCAGTCTTTCCATAAGGGTGGCCATCAAATCGTGTGTCATTGGCCGAGCTACCGCGGTCTTTTCAAGGTTCAGAGTCAGGTTGGAAGTTTCAAATTTACCGATCCAAATTGGCAAAAACCGGTCGCGGTCTTCCTGCTTGAGTACGACGATGCGGTCATCACTGGTT
>WOZB01000190.1:0-5710 GCA_011620445.1 Anaerolineaceae bacterium
GAACCAGACGCGCCCAAACTTGCGCGTGTCGTTGAAAGCCAGCCCAAACCCGCTTCTAAAGTGCAGGTAGAAGCGGTCGTGGGGCAGGATGGGCTCAGTTTCTCTGGGGGCTCCCAGGTTTTCCGCCATACGCAGGTCGCCACTCATGCGCAGATGGATAACCAGGTGAAAATTCTTAAAATCGATAAGTAAGAATTTGCCTCTGCGGGTGAGGTCGAGGGTAGGTTGGCCGTGTAAACTCTCACGGAGATTTTCAAGATTTGCGGTAGCCAATGTTTTTGGCCAAAAAAGGGATGCACCGGTTACAACTTGCCCGAGAATGGAGGATGTAACTTCATTGCCATTCACTAAAATGCGCCGGATAGTCTCGACTTCGGGAAGTTCAGGCATAGCTTTATTATAAGTCAGGATGAGGGTGATTAACCTGGCGATAGCTAGATGCGGTTTTTGTGGAGGTTCTCCCGAATGGTCGGGTGGCATCCAAATTTGCTTACTGATTAAGACAGGCTGCCATATAGTTACCTTAAGATCATCCCTTTGGGGGGGGTCCGCAAAACGGGGTGAGAGGTGTTTTCTTGACACTCAATCACAAGATTGTAATGAGCCTCTCTCCAGTCGCTATGTGTATAACTGTTTCCCCTCAGGGGAAGCCCAAAAAAAAGACCCTCGAAGCCGCGAGGGTCTTTTTCAATCATCAGGGAAATTTGGCGACTATTTACTCGTTGAACATGGCTCCAACGGAGGTACCCTCGTTGGCGCGCCTGATGACCTCAGCCAGAAGCGGCCCGATGGTCAGCACGCGCAGCCGGCCGCCAAACAAAGCTTGACGATCTTTGGGAATCGGCACGGTGTTAGTCGTGATGAACTCTTTGACCGGTTCCGCTGCAAGCTTTTCAATGGCGTTCTTGGTGAGTATCGGGTGCACAAAAGCTACATAAACATCCCTGGCACCGTTCAATTTGGAAACCTGGACGGCCTGTGCCATAGAACCGCCGGTATCCACTTCATCATCAACCAATATCACGTCGTGGCCATTGATATCGCCAATCACGGCCATCGCTTCAGCATTGTCTTTGTTATCAATGCGCCGTTTTTCGATGAAATTCAATGGCAAATTCAGGGACTGTGCGTAGCGGCGGCCGCCTTTGGCAAAGCCAAGATCCGCTGTCAGCACAACCGGGTTATGCATTTCGGGCAATTTGCTGGCTAGATAGGGTTTAAGGATGTGATAACCCGAAAGCACGTCCCCCGGAATGGAGAAGAAACCCTGGATTTGCCCGGCATGCAGGTCCATGGTCATGTAACGGTCAGCACCAGCCACTTCGATCATATCAGTCACCAGTTTGGCGGTGATTGGCACCCGGGGCTGATCCTTGCGGTCCGAGCGCCCATAGCACATGTAAGGGAAAACCGCGGTAATACGGCCAGCGGAATCCAGACGCAAAGTCTGGATTAAAATCAAAAGTTCCATTAGATTGCGGTGCACCGGAGAAGACGTCGTTTGAATAACATAGCAGTCTTGCCCCCGAACAGAAGCATGCAATTTGACGAATAGATTTTCGTTTGTAAATTCAATGATGTCCCGGCCGCACAAACTTATCCCCAGTTGGTCAGCTACTTCTTGTGCCAGCTCCATAGAGGCTGTCCCCGCGAATAAGCGGATATTGCCGTAGGTCATAGTGTGGGGGCTTGTTTTTATAACGCTCATGCTTTAGCCTTCCTTTTTTTGCACTAAATCCCATTCGGGGCGCAAGATGCTCATGATGTGGACGTCAACAAACTTACCCTCTTGATAGTGGGCTTCGCGTAAAGTACCTTCGTGCTTCATGCCTGCTTTTTCATAGGCGCGGATGCCACCTTTATTGGGAGCATGCACACGCAGCCAGATGCGATGGAGGTTCAAATGATAAAAACCATGCCAGATGAGAGCCTGAACAGCCTCTGTGCCATAGCCTTTGTTCCATTCACTCTTGTCAGCAATGAAAAGGCCAATTTCGGCACTTTGTTCCTTGTGGTCGATTGCGTGAAATCCACCATTCCCAATCAATTTCAACCCTGCAGTTCCGGCATCCTGTATGCTGATAATCATCGTGCGCTCATCAATCGGGCGCTTAAACTCATTCTCAAGCCAATTTTCTTCATCGGTCAAGGAAAACGGAACCATGGGCACACCCAAATTACGGGTGACCTCGGGATCGCGCATCCACTCTACATAAAGTGGAAGCCTCTCCTTATCCAAAGCCTGAAAAGTGAGTCTGCCAAACGTAAAATCGGCCATAAGCTTCCTTAAGGCTCCAAACGGTTGGGACCCCGGAAGAGATAAACAGCTTCGCGGATGTTGGGCAGGTCAAGTAAAACCATCAGCAAGCGGCTGAGCCCAAGCCCGAAGCCGCCGTGGGGCGGGCAGCCATAGCGGAAGTAGTTGAGGTAATTTTGGATGGGTGGCAGGGTGAGGCCTTTTTCAAGGGCTTGAGCGGCCAATACGTCATAGCGGTGCTCGCGTTGGGCGCCTGTGGTCACTTCCAGGCCCTTGCCCAGCAGGTCAAAACTCTTGGTTAGGGTGGGGTTATCCTCATGACGCATGTGGTAGAAAGGCCGCACGGTCGCGGGCCAATCCGTCACGAAGACAAAATCGTTGTCATATTTTTCTTTTATGTAATTGCCAAGCGCTCTCTCGGCGCCCGGGTCCAGGTCGCCCTTTTTCTCGGGGGGCAGCTTGTAATCCATGGATTTGAGTACCTGGTAAGCTTCAGCCATGGTCATACGTGGGAATGGCACGCTGGGCACGCTCATTTCTGTGCCCAGCAGGGTTTTGATTTCCTCATTATGCTTGTCTTTAACAGCCTGAAAGCTGAAAGCCAGCCAATTTTCCATGAACTTCATCACGTCGTCATGGTCGTCAATCCAGCTCATTTCCATATCCACACCGGTAAATTCAGTCATGTGGCGGGAAGTAAAGGAAGGGTCAGCACGGAAGACCGGGCCGATTTCGAAAACGTTTTCGTAGCCAGCGGCCATGGCCATCTGTTTGTAGAACTGAGGCGATTGCGCAAGATAAGCGGTGCGGTCAAAGTATTTGATTTCAAAGAGTTCTGCGCCAGATTCTGAAGGCGTGCCCATGGTCTTTGGGGAGTGCATTTCGATGAAATTGTGCTGAATCCAGTACTCGCGCATGCCTTCTTCGAGGGTGGTTTGCACCTCAAAGATCAAGCGGTTGCGCTGGCGGCGCAGATCCAGGTAGCGCCAATCCAGACGGTAATCCTGGTCTGGGAGTGTCTCCCCGAAGGGTTCAAAGGGTAATGGAGCTTCCGCGTTGCCTTCGACTTTGAGGTTTTCAAGCTGAATCTCAATGCCGCCCAATTTGACAACCTCGTTTTCAACCACTTTACCGAAAACGGTCAGCGCTGATTCAACCCCCAGGGTTGAGATCTTCTCTGCCAGTTCCGGATTGCCTTTTTTCCAAAGCGTAATTTGCACCAATCCGGTGCGGTCGCGCAGAACCAGGAATTGCATGCTTTTTTGGTCTCGCAGAATCTGCAACCAGCCCTGGATTTTCACTTGCTGCCCAATTTTCCCCATCAGGTCCTTGATTAGGGTTCGTTCCATAATTCACACTCCGAGACTCAGTTTATAAAAAAATTATAATGCCATTAAGGCTTTGACTGCTTGATTAGGTGATATACGTTTTTCCAAAAGGTCATTCATGATAGCTTGCAGTTTGGTTTTGTCCGCGTCTTCGAGCCACCTGCGATAGAGGCCGAGGCGCAAATTGCGGGCTACAATCTCGTGCATGGCCAGTTCTGTCTTCAATTCCCAAAGGCCATGCCCCTTGAGGAATTTACCATGTTCAAGGATTTTTTCGGCCAACTCTGCGATGCCTATGTTTTCGGTAGCGACGGTTTTCAGCACTGGAGGAAACCAATGGTCTTCTGCATCTATATGCTCTAATTTTTCCTGGTTTTTCTCGGTGAGAAAGCGGTGATGATGTAAATTCAAGTCTTTGCCATGGCCGGCATTCACCATGTTCTGCAGGTTTCGTACGGAACCTTCTACTCCCGGCCGGTCGGCTTTGTTGACCACCAACAAATCGGCGATTTCGAGAATTCCAGCTTTGATGGCTTGGATGTCATCGCCCATGTCGGGCGTATCGACCACGATGACGGTATGAGCAAGATTAACAACGTCGATTTCGGATTGGCCGGCCCCAACAGTCTCAATCAGTACATAATCGTAACCAGCCGCGTCAAAAACCTGGGTGAAAGCTTCAGTACGGTCAGAAAGGCCGCCTAATGCGCCCCGGGTAGCCATCGAGCGGATGAAAACATCCGGATCGTGCTGAATTTGTAGCATGCGCACCCGGTCGCCCAGTAGAGCCCCGCCCGAAAATGGGCTGGTTGGGTCAACAGCGATGACAGCTATTCTGGGTTTGTCCGGGAGCCTGCGCAGTTCCTTGACCAGGGCTGCCACGAGCGTGCTTTTGCCTGAACCAGGCGCCCCTGTGATGCCGATCTTGTGGGCTTTGCCGGTATGTGAATAAATCAAGTCCAGAGCCTGTATGCCTTTAGGCGTTTCTGCTTCCACTTCTGTGAGTAAGCGGGTGAGTGAAAGCTTATCGCCCTGGAGGGCTTTCTCAACCAAGGCAGAAGGCATGGCTTATTCGTTGTCGATGGCTTGGTGGATGTCGGCGCATACGGTTTGAGTATTTGTGCCTGGCCCGTAAACTTTGGTAACCCCTGCTTCGAGCAAATGTGGGATGTCAGCTTCCGGGATAATGCCGCCGAGGAAAACGAAAACGTTGTTTTGGCCGTTTGCGCGTAGTTTTTCAATAACCTGGGGAACCAATGCGTTGTGGGCACCGGAGAGGATGGAGAGGCCAACGGCATCCACATCTTCCTGGAGGGCTGCCTCGGCAATCATTTCCGGGGTTTGGCGCAGTCCGGTGTAAATCACCTCCATGCCGTCATCGCGCAATGCGCGGGCAATCACTTTAGCGCCACGATCGTGGCCATCCAGCCCAGGTTTGGCAATCAAAATACGAATTTTCTTCTCCGACATGCTTCCTCCGTTGACAAGATTATAACTTGTCTAAGCCTGCATGGGTCTTAACGACTCAAAATCATCCCTCGTATTTGGCTATCCCTTCCACGTAGATAATCTCGCCAAAGTAGATGCGGTGAAAGTCGCGGGCGGGATAATTTTTCAGGATGCTCTTGTCCAGAAAATGGTCTGGTTCAAGGTCGTCGAAGTAGGTTTTGCGGCATTCGATACTTAGTTCAGCCTGGGTAAAAGTAGGGGAGCCTACAATTTTGGCGGCTGTCGGTGTGAGCCCAGCCAACTCAAGTTTATTCATGTCTCTACCGGATTTGGTGCCCAAAATGCGTAAAGCCTTGCGATATTCATCTGGGAATGCCGTAATGGTGAAATCAGGGTGTTTTTCCATGAAGTCGAAGGTAAAGCGGGTGGGTCTGACGACTACCATGGCAAGGGGTTTATTCCACATTGTGCCGAAGGCGCCCCAGCCAATGGTCATCATGTTAAAGTTCCCGGTTGTAAAGTTGCCGCTGGTAAGAAGCATGGCCCGGAATTCCAGGATGTCGTGCGGTAGCAGGCTTAAGTTTCTTGGTTTGATTGGGTTTAGGGTCATGAAAACTCCGTTTTTTCTGTTTCTGGTATCGCATCGGCAAGTATAATTAGCCCGAGGCCCATTTGC
>WOZB01000190.1:5810-7695 GCA_011620445.1 Anaerolineaceae bacterium
TTTTTCTGTTTCTGGTATCGCATCGGCAAGTATAATTAGCCCGAGGCCCATTTGCAAACGGAAGGTAAGGCTATTTGAAGACATTCGGCAAGCAAAATTTCCTCCGGGACTTCTTTCTGATCGAAGCCGGTATGGCCGGCTGGTTCCTATACGACAATATTCATGCCAGAGACAAGGTTTTCTTTGCCTTTGCAGGAATATTTTTCCTGTGTTTGCTGCTGACTGGACTATTGTCGCTTCGAAAGGGGAAAGAAGACAAGCCCTCTCCCCATATGAAGACTAATCGCTGGGCATGGCTTATCGGAGGGTTCCTGATCGCCCTTCTCGTTCTATTCTTCTTCTTAGGTCGGGGGGCACTTCTCGGTAGTCGGAGTTTCAGGCTCTTTTTGCTCGTCAGCGTGGCGGGGCTTTTAGCCTGGCTATTCGGATCTTTCGTTGGTAAAGGTTCTCCGTATTATTATTTCGCTGGATTTTTACTGCTGGGCGGTGTTTTATATCGTGTGGGGGTCTTCGTACCGCAGGTTCAGTCCACCCCCTTTGCCTTGGGTTGGTCTGAAGGTAGCCGCTACTACAGCGCTTCAGCTTTCTTTAGCCAGGAAATTTATGGAACGAAAATTCCACTTTCAGTCTTGGATCCTTCCCGCGGAATATTACAAGCTTTTCCATTCCTGTTTCGCCTACCGGATATCCTTTACCATCGCCTCTGGCTGGTCTTTCTATGGGTCGGCTTGACCGCCTGGATGGCCTGGCTTTTTACCCGGCGTGTGGGATCAAAATTGGGGATTAAGCGGTTTTGGCTCTTTCTTTTTTTCTTCCTGTTTTTCTTTCAAGGCGCGATTTACTTTCACCTGATCCCGGTAGTAATTTTGGTTTTACTCGGGTACAGTTCAAAAAAACCGTTGCGCAACTGGATTTTCCTTATTTTGGCCTCGATTTGGGCAGGTCTCAGCCGCATCAATTGGATGCCTGTGCCCGGTTTGTTGATGAGCGTACTCTACCTTCTCGACCATCCTGTCAGAAAAACAAACCAGGTGCGCTATCTCTCCACCCCTGGGCTCTGGGCATTGATAGGTACAGCCGTCGCCTTTCTCTCTAAGCAAGCCTATATTGCCCTTTCAGGTGAAAACCCGGCCTATTTCGATTCAGCCCTTAGTTCCACATTACTTTGGAATCGCCTAATTCCAAATCCAACATTTAAGCCGGGGGTCCTTTTAGGGATTTCCCTGCTGTGCTTACCACTGCTCGTTATCCTGCTCAAAAGCTGGCGCGAAGGTTTGGCCCAGCAACTTCACCCTGTCCGGTGGGGGGCATTAGCCGCCATTTTATTTGTGTTTCTTATAGGAGGCATGGTGGTTTCCACAAAAATTGGCGGTGGTGGAGATCTGCATAATCTGGATGCCTTCATTGTTCTCTTTGGTTTAAGCGCGGGCAATCTGCTGGCGGGCAGTTTCACAGCCGAAAACGCGGCCCAAAAAGCAAAACATGCCAATATACCTGCTTTTTGGTTACTGGCAGCCGTACTGATACCAGTCTTCTTTGCCTTCCAATCATCTCCACGTTGGGATTTTGAGGCTGGAAGAATAGCCCAACAAAATTTGGCCGAGCTCAATCAGGCACTAAATCTAATCAAAGATAAGGAAGGCTCCGTCCTCTTTATTTCCAATCGCCAACTTCAAACCTTCCATGCCGTCCCAGAATTTCAGCTCATACCTGAATACGAAAAAGACTTTCTAATGGAAATGGCGATGAGCAAGAATCAGGGTTATCTCCAAAAATTCCGGGCGGACCTTGCCTCCGGTAAAATCAGCGCCGTGTTGGTTGATACTTTAAACACGGCACATCAGGATTCCTCCCATTCCTTCGGCGAAGAAAATAACGCCTGGGT
>WOZB01000176.1 GCA_011620445.1 Anaerolineaceae bacterium
GAGGTAAAAAATGAAGAAGACTGTAATGCTTATCGTCGCTGCAATTATCATCCTATCAGCAATTGGATGTGCAGCACCTGCCCCCACCACAGCTCCAGCAGCCACCATAGCCCCAGCAGCTCCCGCCGAAGACAAAACCCCCATCAAACTCGGCTGGCTGGGTGCCCTTTCAGGTGACATGGCTACCTGGGGTACTGCCGAAAAGAATGGCGTGATGCTTACTCTGAAGGAGATTAATGATGCTGGTGGTATTTTGGGGCGCCCAGTGGAGATTGTCTATTACGATGGCAAAGGCGACCAGTTGGAATACATCAACGTTCTCAAACGCTTGATCTATGAAGATAAAGTGGTCGGTGTCGTCGGCCAGAACAGCTCCGGCAACCAAATTGCTATGGCCCCTATCGCTGAAGAAGGTAAAGTGCCGATCATCAGTACCTTCGCCACCAACCCCAAAGTCACTGTTCCTGAAGCAGGTAAACTGATGCGCTACACCTTCCGGGTGTGTTTCATTGATCCCTATTCTGGTGAGGTTACTGCCAAGTTTATTTCTCAGGACCTGGGCGCCAAGAATGCCGCTGTGCTTTATGACATCTCTTCCGACTACTCCACTGGTGTCAAAGATTACTTTGTGCAGGCTTTTGAAGCCCTCGGTGGCAAGATTGTTGCCCTCGAAGCCCTCAAAGCTGGCGATGTTGACTTCCGCCCCCAACTCACCAAAATCAAGGAAGCCAATCCTGACGTCATCATCATGCCCTTGATGTTCAAGGAAGTAGCCCTCTCAGCCAATCAGGCCCGCGAGCTTGGCATCACCACCACCTTGGTCGGTGGCGATGGCTGGCCTTCCCTCCAGCTCTTGGAGATTGCCGGCCCCGCTGTTGAAGGTTCATACTACCTGGACCATGCGGATGTGAATGACCCCGATTTGGCAGATTTCCGCACCGCTTACGAAAAAGAATACAACCGCAATATCGAGATCACTGCTATCATGGGCCACGATGCACTCTTGCTCATGAAAGCTGCCATCGAAAAAGCCGGTAAAGCTGAACCAGAAGCCATCCGTGATGCTCTTGAGACCATCACAGACGTGAAGGTCCTCTCCGGTACCATTAACATGGATCCTGCTACTCACAACCCGAAGAATAAGGCTGCTGTCATTATCAAGATTCAAGACGGCAAATTCACCTTCTTCAAGAAGTTCCAACCAGCCGAATAACAACGGTAAATGGCCTGGGGAATCTCATTCCCCAGGCCTATTCTTATTGTCTGGAGTAGAAGATGATTCTTCAACAAATCGTTAATGGGTTATCCATCGGATCAGTTTATGCCATGATTGCGGTAGGTTATTCCCTGGTTTATAGTGTACTGAATTTTTCCAACTTTGCGCATGGTGAAATCCTGATGATAGGTTCCTTCATGGGCTTCTTCCTCCTGAGCGTTCTCAAAGTACCCTTCCCCATCGCACTCGCGCTTTCCATGGTCGGGGCTGGCATCGTTGCCATGGCAATTGAGCGCTTCGGTTATCGGCCTTTGCGACTGCGCAAAGCCCCCACGCTTTACTTCATGATTGCGGCTATGGGTTTTTCTGTTTTCCTTCAAAACCTGGCAATTATTGTTTTTACCCCTAATTTCAGAACTTATCCGCAACTCTTTCCTCTGACACCGATTACCCTGGGTCAAGTGGCCATTGGCCGGCTGGACCTTGTGATTTTTTTCATCTCGCTGATCAGTCTTTCTGTCTTAAGCCTTTTTATCTATCGAACCAAGATGGGCACAGCCATTCGGGCAACCGCTTACAACTACCGTGTAGCTTCTTTGATGGGTATCAACCCCGACATTGTTATTGGTATCGTATTCTTCCTGGCCGGTGGTACTGCAGGGCTCGGCGGCATGCTTTTTGGTATGAAGTACACAACTTATCCCTGGATGGGCGCCCTAACGATTAAAGCCTTTATCGCTGCAGTAGTCGGCGGTCTGGGCAGTCTGCCAGGCGCTGTACTGGGTTCATTTATCCTCGGCATGGTGGAAACCTTTGCTTCCGGTTATGTCTCCTCATCGTTTAGAGATTTATTCTCATATGCCATTATGATCATCATCATTATTTTCTTGCCCAGCGGATTGCTTGGTAAGAACACATCTGAGAAAGCATAGAGAGGAGCAAAATGACCATCTATATTCAAGGCATCGTTTACCTCTTCTCCATCAACCTCATTTCGGTTATGGGCCTTTCATTGCTGACTGGTTTTACAGGATCCTTTTGTTTTGGCCAGGCTGGCTTTATGGCGGTCGGGGCATACACATCGGGCATGCTCACCAAATTGGTGGGCTGGCCGCTTTGGCTGGGCATCATCTGCGGGGCCTTGGCCGGCGCGCTTATCAGCATCCCTATTGGTCTTCCTACGCTCAAGCTCAAAGGGGATTATTTTGCCATCGCCACCTTGGGTTTCGCGGAAGCTGTTCGCCTTATCCTCGAGAACCTGCAGCAGTACACTGGCGGTGCCAGAGGTATCCCGGGCATCGAGACCATGGATAGCCCTCTGCCAGTGTTAATCCTTGCCCTTCTGATTTACATTCTGATACGCTTCTATGTCTCTTCAACGCATGGCCGCAGTTGCATTGCCATCCGTGAGGACGAAATGGCCGCCAATTGCATCGGCATCAATTCCCCGCGCATGAAGACGATTTCGTTCTTCGTAAACGGCTTACTGGCAGGCCTGGCGGGTGCCCTGTTGGCGCATTATGTTGGTTTCATCCAGCCTTCCATGTTTGGCATGGCAAAATCCACTGAACTGATCATTATGGTGATTTTTGGCGGCATGCACAGCGTAACTGGCGCCTTGTTCTCCACGATTATACTTACCAGCCTGCCCGAGCTTCTGCGCGCCGCTTCCATCTGGCGTTTGGTCGCCTATGGTCTGCTGGTGGTCATCATCATGGTGGTCAGACCGGAAGGTCTGCTGGGCTCCTGGGAGTTAAGCCCAAACAACCTGAAAGCAATTTGGAATAATTTGTTCAACCGCAAGCAATCTGCCAGGGAGGGGAATTGATGTACATTCTTGAGATTGATAACCTCTCCAAATATTTTGGCGGCGTAAAGGCGGTTGATGATTTCAACATGAAACTTGAGGAGGGTTCAATTACCTCCATTATTGGACCCAACGGCGCGGGAAAAACCACCATCTTTAACCTGATTACCGGCATTTATCCGCCCACCAAAGGTTCCATCACCCTGCACGGAAATAGCATCCTTGGTCTGCCCACCTACAAAATAGTTGACCTCGGGCTGGCCAGAACTTTCCAAAATATCCGCCTTTTCCCTAATTCCACCGTGCTGGATAATGTGCGCGCAGCTTGCCATGATATGGCTAATTACACGGTACTCGAGGGTTTCTTCCCGAGCAAGCGCCGCTATGAACAGGAAAAGCGCATCAAAGAGCGCTCAATGGCTCTCCTTCAAACGGTCGGTTTAGCTGACCGGGCAGAAGAGATTGCCAGCAAGTTGCCTTATGGCTACCAGCGCCGGCTCGAGATTGCCCGCGCATTAGCGCTAAACCCCAAAATCCTGCTCCTGGACGAACCGGCGGCTGGTATGAATCCTGAGGAATCTCAAAACCTGATGGACTTCATTCGCAAGATGCGCGAAAAATTCGCCCTGACAACCTTGCTGATTGAACACCATATGGAAGTGGTTATGAGCTTAAGCGATTACATCACCGTGGTGGACTTTGGTAAAACAATTGCGACAGGCACACCCAAGGAAGTGCAGAACAATCCTGAAGTGATTAAGGCCTATCTGGGATATGGAGACAAGAAATGAACAAGCTGCTTGAGATCAAAGACTTACATGTGTCTTATGGTGGTATTCAGGCGCTGAAAGGCATTTCCCTTGAGGTGGATGAGGGCGAGATTATTTCCATCATTGGGGCCAACGGGGCCGGAAAATCCACCATGTTGAATGCCCTTAGCCGACAAATCAAGATCGAAAAAGGTGAAATACTATTCAATGGCGCAGCGCTGCCTTCTCAAGCGCACCAGGTTGTCCAGGCCGGAATTGTACAGGTACCCGAAGGCCGTCAGATTTTTGCTAATCTGACGGTCCGCGGTAACTTGGAAATCGGGGCCTACCTGCGCAAGGATAAAGAAGGCATCGAAAAAGACATCGCTTATATCTTCTCTGTTTTCCCGCGCCTGCAGGAAAGACAGTCCCAGTATGGCGGCAGCCTGAGCGGTGGCGAGCAGCAAATGCTGGCCATTGGCCGCGGCTTACTCTCTAAGCCAAAGCTGATGCTGTTGGATGAGCCTTCTTTGGGCCTTGCGCCTATGCTGGTTGAAGAGATTTTCAATGTGATCAAGAAAATCAACGATGAGGGTACAACCATCCTGCTTGTGGAACAAAATGCCCAAAAAGCGCTGACTGTTGCTCATCGCGGTTATGTGCTGGAGACCGGCAAGATCATCAAAACCGGCCATGGCCTGCAATTGTTGAATGATCCCAAAGTCCAGGAAGCTTACCTGGGCGTAAAAATTGAATAAAGAGGAGTAAGGCATGTTCCAGAACTTTGAAGACGCATTAAAGTATGTGCGTGATAATGAAATCCGCATGCTTGACCTCAAATGGTGCGACCTCTTTGGCCGCTGGCACCACATCTCGGTCTCTGCTGATTACTTTTCCCCACAAATGATGCGCGATGGCATTGGCTTTGATGGCTCAGCTGTCGGTTTTAAGCCCGTCAATGCTGGCGATATGGTCCTCATCCCGGACCTTTCAACCGGCTTTATGGACCCCTTCTTCAGACGCCCCACCTTATCGTTTTTGGCTGATATTTACGAGGCGGATACGAAAGAGCGTTTTGCTTTTGACCCGCGTCAGATTGTTGCCAATGCCGAGGCTTACCTGCAAAAAACCGGCATCGCGGATGCTTCCATTTGGGGCCCTGAGTATGAGTTCTTCATTCTGGATGAAGTGAGCTTCGAAAACCGCTTAAATACCAGCTCTTACTCCTTGGTTTCATACGAGTCTGACTGGGTGGAAAATGAGACCACCAACGGTTACCTGGTCCCCAATCATCATGGCTACCATCGCATTGCTCCCTCAGACCAAAATCAGGACCTGCGCAATGACATTTCTCTGTTGATGGAAGATTTTGGCTACAAAGTCAAATATCATCACCACGAAGCTGGCGGCCCAGGCCATGGCGAGATCGAACCGCCCCTGCAGGATATTTACAAGTCCACAGATGGTTCTCTGATGGTTAAATACCTGGCCAAAAACATGGCCTTCAATGAAGGCAAAACGCTCACCTTCATGCCAAAACCCTTCTATGGCGCCGCAGGCAACGGTTTGCACTTCCATCAACTCTTGATGAAGGGCGACATTAACATTTTCTACGACGCCAATGGTTATGCCAATTTGAGCGGGACGGCCATGCACTACGTGGGCGGCATTTTGGACCATGCCGCAGCTCTTTGCGCGCTCACCAACCCCTCTACCAACTCCTTCAAGCGCCTGGCACCTGGCTTTGAAGCCCCAACCAGCTGTTTCTTTGGCAAAGGCGACCGCAACGCAGCCATCCGCGCGCCGAAATACACCACCGATCCGAGTGAAGCCCGCATCGAATATCGCACACCGGATGCCACCTGCAACCCCTACCTGGCCATCCCAGCCATGCTCTTGGCCGGTTTGGATGGCATCGCGCGCAAGGTGGACCCACGCGCTTCAGGGTATGGACCCTTTGATGATGACGTCATGGCCTGGCCGGAAGCCGAGCAAAAACGCATCAAAAAGGTGCCTTTCTCCCTGTCTGAGGCCTTGGATGCCCTCGAGAAAGATAGCGACTTTTTGACCAGTTCCGGCGTCTTCTCGAAGGATTTCATCAGTTTCTGGGTGAAAGCCCTGCGCAAGGAATCCAATGACATCCTCACCCGCCCGATCCCCATTGAAATCGAACGCTACCTCGATTGCTAAATTTTCCCGTTCAAGTTCAAAATACACCTTCACCTCCGAAGGTGTATTTTTTTACCAATTTCAAGGACAAGTCGCCTAACTCGCTGCCCCCCCAGGGTTGTTAACATTTCTTTGAGATTTAATGCTTAAGATTAGAGTAATTAATTACCAGCCGGGGATTCTTGTTTCCCAGGAGGACTTATGGACTTAAACAAACTCACTCAAAAAGCACAGGATGCCATTCTAAACGCCCAAAGCCTTGCACGCGAACTCAACCATCAGGCGGTTGAGCCGGCCCATTTGTTAATGGCGCTTGTTAACCAAACCGAAAGCCTGGTGCCCACATTGATTACCCAGGTGGCTGGCAGCACCGACATGCTCAAGCTTGACCTGGACCGCGACCTCAAAGGCCGCTCCAAAGTTTACGGGGGCAGCACCGCCGAGCCTAACCTCAGCCGGCCTGCCGCGGATGTGCTGGAAGCTGCTGAGCGCTATGCCAAAGGCATGGGAGATGAATACGTCTCCACAGAGCATATTCTGCTTGGCCTGGCCGATAGCCCCGAAGGCAAACGCCTGGTTGAATACGGCCTGACCAAAGATGCCATCCTCAAGGCCTTGCGCAACTTGCGCGGCTCACAATCGGTGAGCAGCCAAAACCCCGAAAGCACCTTTCAGGCCCTTGAAAAGTACGGCCGCGACCTCACTGCTATGGCCCGCCAGGGCAAGCTGGACCCCGTGATCGGCCGGGATGAAGAGATTCGCCGGACCGTGGAGATTCTCTCACGCCGCACCAAGAACAACCCTGCCCTCATCGGCGAGCCCGGTGTTGGAAAAACTGCCATTGTTGAAGGCCTCGCGCAGCGCATCATCAATAAAGACGTCCCCGAAAGCCTCAAAAACAAGCGACTGGTGCAATTGGATATGGCCGCCATGGTAGCCGGTGCCAAATACCGCGGCGAATTTGAGGAACGCCTTAAAGCCGCCCTCAAGGAAGTAACCGAAGCAAACGGCACTATTCTGCTCTTTATTGACGAAATGCACACCGTCATCGGAGCGGGGGCTGCTGAAGGCAGCATGGATGCCGGCAACATCCTCAAACCCATGCTCGCCCGCGGTGATTTGCACTTGATTGGTGCTACCACCCTGAATGAATATCACAAGTATGTTGAAAAAGATCCGGCCCTTGAACGGCGTTTCCAACCGGTCTATATCTCCGAACCGAGCGTGGAAGATAGCATCAGCATCCTGCGCGGTTTAAAGTCGCGATACGAGGTGCATCACGGGGTACGCATCACCGATCCTGCCGTCATCGCGGCTGTAACCCTCTCCAACCGCTACATCGCCGACCGCAAGCTGCCGGATAAGGCCATCGACCTGATTGACGAAGCCGCTGCCCACTTGCGCACCGAAATCGACTCCAAACCCACCGCCTTGGATGAAGTGGACAGGGCAATCATGCAGTTTGAAATTGAAAAACAAGCTCTTCAAAAGGAAAAAGATACCGCTTCCAGGGATCGGCTATCAAAAATTGAAAAGGAACTCGCGGACCTGAAGGATAAGTCCAAAGCCATGACGGCCCGTTGGGAATCCGAAAAGAAAGCCATCGCCGAGATTCGGACCCTCAAAGAAAAGCTTGAAGAAGCCCAGCACGAAATGGAAGAG
>WOZB01000246.1 GCA_011620445.1 Anaerolineaceae bacterium
GCGGAAAATAGCATCGCCAACAACGGCAAAGCCGCCTTTCTGGCAATAGAAAATGACTGACCCAGGGCAATGCCCTGGCACTTCGCGCACTTCAACGATCTTTTCCGGTGAGTCTGGGTTGATGGAGAGCAGATCCCCCTGCTTGATGGGTAGGTCGGGGTCCGGCAATTTTTCAATGCCTGTTCCATAGCGGTGCTGCAAATCTTGCCCGGCTGCGTGGTGGTAACTTTCTGTGTTCATCACAAAGAGTGGTTTGGGCTGGATTTGTTCGCTTAAGGCTGGCAAACCAATGAAATGGTCGTAATGGCCGTGAGTGACCCAGATTTGCTTAAGGTTGAGATCATTTTTCTTGATGTATTCGAGCTGTTTTTCGTTATCAAAGCTGGGATCAATGATGACGCAATCTTTGCTTTCTCCATCAATCAGGAAAAAGACGTTGTTTTGGATGGGTCCGAGTACAAGCGCGGTAAGTTTGAGTTGCATGGGTCAATTTTAGCAGGGATCAGTCCTTGTTTTGCAGGTTAAAGATGATTGATTCCCAAGAGGCATACTTAACCTAAATGACCGTAAGCCAACTTACCCTTTGACCTAACACACTCGGTTATTTGTGAGAAAGTTCCTTAAAAACATGTGCTCAAATCCCACTGTGTTTACATTCGTTATCTGACTTTCCCTTGCATCAAATACTGTGACGATCCATCCTTTTTTTCAACACTGAATGGTCATGCAAACTGCAGCTCCGTGCTTGGTTTTGACGTCCAACTTTTGGGGTGCAGTTCATACTTCCTGCTACTCTTTTTCTATCCATCGTCCAATAGGTAGTGTAAACCTACACTTCTCGAAGCCTATACAGTCAAAGCCGAATTCACAAACCCTTATGTAACAATAAAGCATTTAGAAGAAATAACCATATCTGAATTAATAATGCTAATTGACATCACTGGCTTCACTGACAAACAGGAAGATTTCTATTAGAGATCATCTGACAGGAAAGCAATTTCGGCATTCCACAAGTAGGGATTTGGAATGACCGCTTTCTGAGAAATGCCTCAGAGAGCGGCGATACTTCTAAAGTTCGATTATGAAGTGGAAATTTTGGGAAGGATCTAATATGAAGTTTGGCTTTATTGGTACAGGCGGTATCACCACAATTTTAGTAGATGGTTTTTTAGCCAAAGATAAAGGGCTGGACATAGTGGTCTCTCCAAGGAATGCTGAGTATGCGAGACGCTTATTAGAAAAATATCCAGCTAATGTGAGGATTGCCACAAATAATCAGGAAGTTGTTGACCTGTCTGAATATGTTTTCTTGTGTGTAAAACCTGAAAGAGCAGAAGAGGCCATAAAACCACTTGTTTTCGGTAAAAGGCATAAAGTCTTTAATCTTGTTGCAGGCCTCACGCTCGAAACATTGCACAATTGGATAGGGGAAGTCGATTTATTGGTTCACACTATTCCATTGAGTTTTGCAGCCTATGGTTATGGGCCGATTGTGCTTTATCCAGATGTGCAAGAGGCGCGAAAAATAATGGGGGAAATTGGAGAAGTTTTCGCAGCCGACAGTTACGAAAACGTTCGGATTCTCCAATCTCTCGCATCTGTTCAAGCTTCTTTTTACACCCTTCTTAATAGTCTTGTCGACTGGGCTATGGTAAAGGGCTTACCCGCTGATGTTGCTACCTCTTATACTTCAAGTTTATTCTTGGCATTCGCAAAAACCTTGCAAGGCATTGATAAAGAAGGTTTGTTTAATTTGAGTAATGAAATGACGCCAAAGGGCATAAACTGGATGATCAAGTCAAACTTGAAAAAAGAGAAAGCCATCGATGCCTGGGCTGATTCCCTAACCTTGGCTCTTGAACGGTTGAGTCCGGATAAAGACTAATTATCAAGTGATCAATAGTTTCATACCCGTCGATTTAAAGGTGGGCACAGGCGGTGGGCACAGGCGGTGGGCACAGGCGGCACGAACACAGGATACACAAAGGAGTGGTTTGCCCACTCCTCTTTTTTCGTTCGTTATTCCAATCAAACAAGAAAGACCAGGTTTATTTTTTTACCCTGGCAAGCATTCCCTCAAGAACCTCTTGAGCGGAGTGTTTCGGGTCAGGTTTCATGAACTGAAGCACATCCCTGAGGGGCATGTCGGGGATCATGAGATTCATGAAAATTTCAATCGGCTCGCGCTCGCTTTCAGGCTTTGCTTCCGTGGGGAGCTGAGTGGCCGCAACTTTTGCCATAAAGGCCTCAATGATAGGTTTCCCCTTGGGGTTCGCGTACCAATCTCGCAAGGTCGATTCTTTATGCAGGGGTAAGGACAGTTTCTTGTTCTCTACGACAGTCACCTCTGCTCTGGCGCGAATATCCACACTGGATGCCCCAATTAGTAGCTCAAACTTGCCATCGTCCACTACCCAATCCTTGTGGGCTGGATGGTAATAGGCAAAAGCGCGTCTGCTCAGTTTGATTTCCGCGGTTTTCGTTTCACCGGGTTCAAGACTAAGCTTGGCAAAGCCTTTCAGTTCCTTGACCGGGCGAGCCAGCTTGCTCTGTAGGGGGTGAACGTAAAGCTGCACGGCTTCCTTGCCTGCCATTTTGCCTGTATTGGTAACATCGATGCTGACGGTTAGAGTGTCATCCGCCTTCATAGACTGCTTGCTCAATTTAGGCTCTCCATAAACGAAGGTGGTGTAACTGAGTCCGTGCCCGAAAGGGAACTGTACCGGCATTTTTTTGGCATCGTAATAACGATATCCGATAAACAAGCCTTCACCGTAACGCACCACCCCATTTTCCCCAGGCCAATTTAGGAAAGCAGGGGTATCTTCCAACTTAATCGGATACGTTTCGGCAAGCTTTCCACTGGGGTTGAGGCGTCCAAACAAAATGTCTGCCAGTGGAGATGCCCCTCCCTGCCCGAACATACCGGCCTGCAAAACAGCCGGCACTGCGTCAATCCAATCACACATGGCCATCGGCGCGCCGCTGTTGATGACTACCACTGTCTTGGGCTGTGCCTTGGCAACGGCTTTGATCAGGGAAATTTGGTGTGCTGTCAAATTGAGATCCGGGCGGTCATAGCCTTCGGATTCATCCCATTGTGGCAATGCCAGCATCAGCAATGCGACATCGGCTGCCTTGGCAGCGGCTACTGCTTCCTTGATAAGGTTAGGCTGCTCTTCGCGATTTTCGGGGTAGCCCTGCACCTGGGTAAATGAAACCTGCGGTGCAACCTCCTCCAAGGCATCCATCGGGATGTCGATTTCGCTGGGCTTCACATTGGAGCTGCCACCCCCTTCAAAGAAGGGCTTGAGAGCTGTGCGCCCGATTACAGCCACCGACTTAACCCCTTTAAAAGGTAGTATGCCGGCATTCTTGAGCAAAACAATGCCTTCGCTGGCAATTTCACGTGCCAGGGCGTGATGCTCAACCTGACTGTAAGATTTGTTCTTGCGCTTTTCTTTAGACTTGAAGGCTATGCGCAGGATGCGCCTTACAGCTTCATCCAAAACGGCCTCATCCAGGCTGCCATCCTTGACTGCGGCAACAATCTCGCGCATACGGGCAGGCTGGGAACCAGGCATTTCCAGGTCCAAACCGGCCTTAAGCGCGGCCACACGGTCATGCACGGCACCCCAATCTGAGACCACAAAACCTTCAAAACCCCATTCGTCCTTCAGGATTTCGGTCAGTAGTTTGTGGTTTTCGGAAGCATAAGCACCGTTAACGCGATTGTAAGAGCACATCACCGTCCACGGATGAGCTTCTTTAACAGCAATTTCAAAGGCGGTCAGGTAGATTTCGCGCAGGGTGCGTTCGTCAAGCTGGGCATCTACAAACATGCGGTGGAATTCCTGGTTGTTGACCGCGTAATGCTTGATGGAAGCCCCGGTGCCCTTACGCTGCAGGCCTTTGATCCAGGAAGCCGCCAACTTACCCGCCAAAAAGGGGTCTTCGGAGAAGTACTCAAAATTGCGGCCGCAGAGGGGAGAGCGTTTCATGCACACACCAGGGCCCAGCAAAACGTCGATACCGAAGGCGTTGCATTCCTCACCCAGAGCTTCGCCTTCCCTCTCTATCAGGTCCTGATTCCAGGTTGAGGCCGCGCAAGAGGCCGTTGGGAAAGCGGTAGCAGGCAGACTTTTACCTTCTGAAGAGTGAGGGTCTGTCATGCGGCGCACACCATGCGGGCCGTCGCTGCAGATTACCTCCGGCACACCCAGGCGCTCAATAGGCGTCGTGGACCAAAAATCCGCGCCAATCGAAAGCGCGGCCTTTTCTTCGAGGGTCATTGCTTTGATGATTTGTTCAAGATCCGGTTTCATATCATTTCTCTGCCTTTCAATGAGCGTAAGAGTCGTAAATCGTTTGGACGCGCAGGAGTGAGTTTAGACTCTGCGCATTAATTTCATTATCCAGGCGGGTAGTGACGGTTACCGGGGTCTTGGCGGGTAAGTCGAAGTAGTTATCGCTGAAGACACAATCCAAGCCTTCAAAACCAAGTTGGACCTGCAGTGCCAAGCTTTGCGCGGTTAAAGTAAGGCGAACCTCACCTTCTGCAAGCTCAAGTACGGAGGCAATGTCGGGCTCAGCCAGGGAAAGGTGTTTAACTGGCACGAAAAAAGTGATTTTCCGGTCAATCAATTGGTCGGCTTGCCAGAATTCGGCAATAAAGACAGTCTCCCGCAGCAGATCTTCTTTTATAAAGAGGCTGCAGTCAAGTTCGCAGACTTTTTTGACTGCCTGGGCTTGCGCTTCAAAAAGGTATTGTTCGGTGAACAGTGCATCCCCAGCCAAATTTTCCACTCTGATCTGTACAGTCCCAGATACGGGCTCAAGGGTATCGTTGGTAATGAAGACCTTCTGTACCAGGGCACTATCTTCTATAGAAAGCATAACAGGTGCATAGAAATGGCGGGCAGCGTAGTGAAGCGCTTTCCAACGCCCAAAATAATCCAAACTTGACCAGGAAGCCACCGGCCAGCAGTCATTCAATTGCCAGTACAGAGTGCCAGCCACCCGGTTGCTGTGGCGCCGCCAATGCTCAACACCATAGCGGATTCCGTTAGCCTGCAAGACCATGCTCAGGTAATCCAAAGCTTCAAAATCTTTGGGCAGGCGGTATTGGTCCAGCATCTGGGAAACAATCAACTCGTTGCCGCGCTGGTTTTTTTGATGCCGCTCCATGATATAGGAGGTCATATTCCAATCTGGCTGGTCGGCATAGCTGCGTACGGTAGCCATAGGCGGCAGTGATTGAAAACCGAATTCGCTCATGAAGCGCGGGAATTGCTGGCGGTAGGCAGTGAAAGGCTGGCGACCATGCCAAACCTGCCAGTAATGCGCGTCGCCGCGTTCCTGGCCGTTTGGATTCTTGAAAGGCGTGCCTGATGAGGGCGAACTTGGCCAATAAGGCCGGTCAGGGTCGGCTTCCTTACACCAATCTTTGAGCTGATGGTGGAAGAAGCGGTCATAGGCTTCTTCCAGGTAGCCAAACTTGGTTTTATCCCACTGCCAATCCACCCAGCCTTCTTCCATCTCATTATTGCCGCACCACAAGGCCAGGCTGGTACGATGGCGCAAACGCCTCGTGTTCTGAAGCACTTCCTCTTGCACGTTCTCGAGGAAACCCGGCACGCCGAGCGGATACATGCTGCAGGAGAAAATGAAATCCTGCCAGACTAAAATGCCATATTGATCGCAGAGGTCATAGAAGTCTTCAGACTCGTAAAAGCCCCCGCCCCAGACTCTGAGCATGTTTTGGTGTACCAGAACAGCATCACCCAACAATTTCTCAAGCTTCTGGCGTGTAATGCGGGTTGGGAAGGAATCAGCAGGAATCCAGTTTGAGCCTTTGGCAAAAATGGTCACCCCGTTGATGGCGAACTTGAAACTCTCGCCCCACTCATCAGGTTCCTGAATCAGGTCGATAGTTCGCAGGCCTAATCTGTAATCACGCTGATCAAGAATAGCCGCATCTTTTTCGAGGCTTACCTTGACACTGTAGAGGGGCTGGCCCCCATAACCGTTCGGCCACCAGAACTGCGGTTGGTTTATCTCAACTTGCAGAAGTCCAGAGGTACCTTCAAGCTGTGTTTCTTCTTCAAATACCTGGCCGCCATCAGGCGCTGTCACTTTAAGACGTGCCAGGCACCCAGTGACTGGCTGAGAGGTCATTAGCCGGGCAGAGACGCTTACTTTTCCGCAAGAGTGTTTCTGGCGCAGATGCACGTCTTCCAACCTGGTTTCTGACCAGGCTTCCAGGCGGATGTCTTTCCAAATGCCAATCGGCGGTAACTGGGGGCCCCAATCCCAGCCAAACTGGCAGGGTGCTTTGCGCAGGTGCGGCCCACCCACGAGTGCCTGGCTTACCCCAACCATGGGTTCTTCTGCCTGGCGTTCGGCGCAATAGCGCACTGGTGAGGCAAATTTTATGGTGAGCTGGTTTTCACCCGTTTTTAATAAAGGCTTGAGATCGAAGCGATACTGGCGGAACATGTTTTCGGTGTGGCCCAGCACATCACCATTCAGACTGAGCTCTGCCAGTGTATCCAGCCCATCGCCGACCAGTTCGATGTGGGTTTGGTTCAGCAATTCAGCGCTGGGGCTAAAGAGAAGTTGATAGTCCCAATCTGCCTCGGCCACCCACTGCACTCTGGCTTCGTTATCCCCCACAAAGGGATCTGGGATCATCCCAAGCGCCAACAAATCCGTGTGCACCCCCCCGGGTACGCTAGCCGGCAGCCAATCTGTAGAGCCTTTCTTCCTGAATTGCCAAGCACCAGCCAAATCTTGAAAAATCATTATGCCTCCTGGAAATGCCAGAATGGTTGCAGTGCACTGTAATCGAGTATTACCACGTTCTGCGCATCCAAAGCCTGGCGGGCTTCAGCTGAGGTCCAGTAATCGTGATCCCGCTGGCGAATTCCCAGGGCACCCGGATCGAAAGCCAGTAATTCTTCATTGGCAATACCCGGGTGAATGGCCCACTCGTTTAAGCCCGGCTTTATCTCGCGTACCAGTTCCGCAAAACGGCTTGGCTGCCCGGTAGGTTCGATCAGATAGCTATCCAGCAGGTCATAGTCGTTGCATGGCAAGCCCATTGCCTGAACGTTATGGATGTTTTCTGCCCCAAAAGTGCGCAGCGGCAGCCTGAACTCCCGTGCCAGGCGAAGCAGCATTTCGAAAACACCCGGCTTCTTGTTCAAGCGGATGGAGTGCCAGTCGAGGTGGTCAGGTTGCAACCCCAGTTCATAAACTACCTGGATTTGCCTGCGAAATTCGCGCTCAAGCTGGAGTAAAAAACCGGTTCTGTCTACGTTGTGAAAATCATCAAATTCCCAAAAGCGCCCTTGCGAGGTGACGAGAGCCGGAACTTGGTCGATGGGCAAACACGGGCCCCAGTTATACAAGCTTGAGTCGCAAACCGCGGTCAGATGCACGCCAAAATGGATAGCGGGATGCTGCTGCAGGTATTCGGCAGCCTCGTTTGCCCAGGCGGTGCAGACCATCAGGCTGGTCGAGTGGATGATGCCCGCTTCCAACACCTCAATAACGCCCCGATTGATAGCGTGG
>WOZB01000191.1 GCA_011620445.1 Anaerolineaceae bacterium
TTGGGAGGTAAGAACCAAAATCAGGGGCGCACGCTGTTTACGACCACCAAAGTTTGCCAACTTTTTTAATGAAAAAGGCTGCACAAATCAATGTGCAGCCTCTGGTGATCAAACGATCAAATTACTTGAGAACTTTGGCTATTCGTCTGACGGCCCAATCAAGGGTTTTCTTTTCCACAACCAGTGGGGGGGCAAAGCGGATAACGTTTTCGTGCGTTTCTTTGCAGAGGATGCCAAGAGCCTGCAGGGCTTCGCAATACTTGCGGGCGCCTCCGGCTTCTGGATAGAGCTCGACGCCAATCAACATGCCCTTGCCGCGAATTTCCTTGACCTTCTTGGTCTTGATTTGGCGTAGTTTGTCCATGAAGTATTCACCCAATTCAGTAGCCCTTTCGGCTAAGTGTTCTTCATCTAAAACTTCCAATGCTGCCAGGGCAACAGCGGAAGCAATCGGGCTGCCGCCAAAGGTGGAACCGTGCTCACCTGGGCGCAACAAGCCAAGAATTTCCTTATCAGCCAGAACAGCAGAGACCGGGTACATGCCGCCAGAAAGAGCTTTTCCGAGGCAGACCATGTCCGGACGCACATTCTCGTGCTGGCAGGCCAGCCACTTGCCAGTGCGGCAAAGACCGGTCTGGATTTCATCGGCAATAAACAGTACATTGTTTTTCTTGCAGAGATCCGCCACCCCTTGCAGATAGCCCACAGGGGGTAAAACAACGCCATTTTCACCTTGAATTGGTTCAAGCATAATGGCACAAGTATTTGGGGTGATGGCTGCTTCCAGTTCCTTTAAGTCGCCGTAGGCAACATTCTTGAAGCCGGGGGTAAACGGTCCGAAAGCTTCACGGTAAAACTCTTCTGTCGAGAAGGTTACGATTGTAATGGTACGTCCGTGGAAGTTGCCAGCCGCGGTGATGATTTCAGCTTCAAATTTTGGGATCCCTTTGACCTCATAGCCCCATTTGCGGGCGACCTTGAGCGCAGTTTCGACTGCTTCTGCACCGGAATTCATGGGAATGGCCATATCATAGCCAAGGAGGTCGTGAAGCTTCTTATAAAGCAGGGGCAGCTGATCATTGCGGAAAGCACGTGAGGTCAAGGCAACTTGTTTAGCCTGGTCGATCATGGCTTTGACGATGCGGGGATGGCAGTGGCCCTGGTTAACCGCCGAATAAGCTGAAAGGCAGTCCAGATATTTCTTGCCCTCAACGTCGGTAACCCAGGGTCCCTTGGCTTTGGTGATGACTACATCCAAAGGATGGTAATTATGCGCGCCATATTGATCTTCGAGTTCGATATATTCCTGTGTTTTCATTGTTTATCCTTTAAGTAGTGTGTAAAGAATGGCTTTTTGAGCATGCAACCGGTTATGGGCTTCGGCGAAGATGCGTGAATGTGAGCCATCAGCCACTTCGTCAGTAAGCTCGTGGTTGCGATGGGCAGGCAGACAGTGCAGAACAATCACATCATCCTGAGCTTCAGAGACCAGCTGGGCATTTACCTGGTAAGGGGGGAATACCAATTCACGTTTGGCGGTTTCGGCTTCCTGGCCCATGCTGGTCCAGGTATCGGTATAGATGACCTGGGCAGCCTTCACCGCTTCGTGAGGATCGGCCAGAAATGTTAGTTTGGCACCCGATTCGGCAGTGATCGGCCGGACAGTCTCAATGGCTTGCTCAGGCATGCTGTAACCTTCCGGGTTGGCAATGGTGAAGTTGGCACCCAGCTTGGCACAGATCTGCATAAGGGAGACCGCTACATTATTCCCATCCCCAACATAGGTGACATTTACACCCTTCAGCGTGCCAAATTCTTCTGTGATGGTGAGTGCGTCGGCCATAGCCTGGCAGGGGTGAGAGTAATCGCTCAGGCCATTGATGACAGGGATACTGGCCCAATGGGCGAGTTCAAGTACATGTTGGTGTGAAAATACTCGGGCTTCGATGCCTTGCACCATTCCAGAAAGCACCCGGGCAACATCAGCAACCGATTCACGTTTGCCAAGCCCGATTTCATCCGGTGAGAGGTACATGGCGTGGCCGCCGAGGTGTTCCATTCCCATTTCAAAACTGACGCGGGTGCGCAGGGAAGGTTTTTGGAAGATCATTGCCAGGGTCTTGCCTTTGAGAACAGGCTCGTTGCCACCCGCAAAGTACTCTGCCTTCAATCGGATGGCCAGGTCGAGCAAAGCTTGCAGCTCTTCCGGCGAATAATCAATGATATCCAGAAAGTCCTTGTGCATATTTCTCCTTTGATTTTACTAATCTCAATGAGGATTGCCAAGCATTCAGCCAGCGGCAGTCTCGTTCGTGATTTTACCAGAAGGGGCAGGAATCAGACTCTGATCCGACATTATTAGGTCTCTGCCAGGGAGTTAATCAAAATAAGGCCTTATCTGGCCTTTATCACATGGAATTTGTGGATTTAAGGGCTGTCTCTTGTTCGCTACATCTCAAGAAATTTCGTGAATGCTCTTTCTAAGCGGATTGCCGAGCCCAGCCAGGATTTCATCCTGCAAGGTCGACATTTTCGAGTATTCACTTTGGGTTCCATGGTCATACCCGCACAAATGCAGCACGCCGTGTACAAGTAACATTTCAAGTTCCTGCTCCAGGGTGTGGCCGCCTAAAACGGATTGTTCCCCAGCTTTTTCAAAGGAAATCAAGATATCCCCCAGCATGTGCGAGCCGTCTTGCGGATCATCATATTCATTCTCAAACGAAAGTACGTCTGTGGCTTCGTCCAAACCTCTGAATTTCTTGTTGAACTCACGCAGCACCCGGTCAGTGCTGATGCGTAGGGCAATGCGATCAGTAAGTGGTCGATTACAGGCCTTCAAACTGGCTTCAGCTGCTCTTTCAAGTTCTGCAATTGAGATTTGCTTGCGGAAGCGGTTGGGAATACTGATATCCAACATGCATGGCTCCTTTTAGGTTTAGGACCGCAGAGGATTGATTTTGATTTCTTGAGTATCCTGCTTAAGTTCATTTTCGGTTACAGGCGCTTCTACTGGCTTGGATTCCGGATACCTGATCCGGGGGTGATACGAACGCACGAGTGTTTCGAAGAAGGATTCCTGGATCACTTTGAGGTCATACAGGGTCAAATCGGTATTATCGAGCTGGCCTTCAGTTTTGTAAAAATCAAATGCTTTTTGAAGCAAGGCATGAATCTCTTCTTCAGTTTTTGGAGAATCAGATCGGGCGCGGGCTTCAGTGCCATCGGCCAGCATCAGGATAGCAGTTTCCTTGGATCGGGGGGCTGGGCCAGGATAGGTGAATTGGGAAATATCAATCTTGGATGGGTCATTCCCGGCATTCTCAAGTGCTTTGGAATATTGGTAACGTGTTAGCATGGTGCCATGGTGTTCGCGGATGAAATCGATAACCCTGCCAGGTAAGTGGTATCTGCGGCCAAGAGCGACGCCATCAGTTATATGCTTGATTATGGTTTGAGCAGCTTCCTCGGGTGGCAGCATGTCGTGCGAGTCGATCTTATCACGGCCCTGGTTTTCAATAAAGAAAGCCGGGTTCATGGCTTTACCACTGTCATGGTAAAGTGTGCCAACACGCACTAGCAAACGATCAGCATGGACAGCTTCCGCGGCTTGTTCGGCAAGGTTTGAAACCAGAAGTGAATGCTGATAGGTGCCGGGCGCGTTTGCCAGGATGAACTGCAGAAGGGGGTGGTCTGGGCGAGAAAGTTCCATTAGCTGCAATGGAGTAGGTTGGTCCAATACTTCCGAGAAAACGAACTGGAAGAACAAAGTCAATGCGCCGGAAGCAAAACCGTTGATGAGTGCTGCAGCCCCGAGTGAAATGTAGGCACTTGTGTCTGTATTCAAATCGCCATAACGCAGAGCTAAGAGCACAGCTATACCAGTGGCCAAGACACCCAGACCGGAAAGAGCAAATGAACTGATGCGCCGACCTTTGCTGATAATCAGTATGCCGCTGAACGAAGTCAAAATGTAGTACAAGCTGAGTTCAAGCGTACGATCTTTTCCAAAAGTAAGTGCCACGGTCAGGATGATCGTCAGGAAGATTGCCAATGGAAAGTTGAAGAGGATGCTCAAGGTCATGCCAAACGCCGCGATGGGGAAGAGATAGGGCACAACTGTACGGTTGATCACGAGGAAGCGGGGAACGGCCAGAAAGATCAGGAAACTAATCGCGGTCAGAACCAGTGGTTTCATTTTACTGAAATTGGAGTCGCGATTTGCGTAATAAAAGAGATACAAGAGCATGCCCAAAAGCAGCGTCAGTACAAGATAACGGATCACCAATTGGCGCAGATCGGTAAGTTGAGTCAGATCGTACTTCTCGAGGGCTTCAAGGTCAATGGCTTTCAGTAATTGGCCGCGCCGAACGAGCACCTCACCCGCAACCACTTTCTTGACCACAGGCTGAATATTATTGGCTGCCAGTTTTCGAGCCTGGTCAGTTAAATCCTCACTGTAAAGGCTGGTTGGCACTATCAATGGAGAGACCAGGCCGATGACAATGGAGTCCTGATCTGCAGGCAGGGAATAAGAAATTTGTGCTTTCAGATTTGCCTGTGTCTGGGAGATGCCTGACTCGCGAATGCTGCCGCGCATAACCATCTCCAGCAAGCGTTCAGATTCCTTGCTAACCGCGGACCATTCTTCGTCCGTCAGGCTTAAGATTTTCTCAGAAAGCTCGCGATTGATAGGGGGCATCGCCAAAGCAGAAAGGTCGGCCACCTTCTGGTCCAGGTTAGCCAGAGAATCTTTGCGGACGGTCGAAATGAAGTAAAGCGACTTATCAAGTTGTTCCAACTGAGCTTTGGCAATTTCAGGGTCAGGGGGCAAGTAGATTGGCAAAACACTAGCAGAAGCCTCAGACCTGGCTTGGGCAGTCAAAACCTGCGATTCGTAAGTGAGTGAATAAGGAGCCAGGATCTCAGAGGTGGAGACATCTCCAATCTCATAATTAACCGAGTTGTTTCGAAAAAAATCGGGCAGAATCAGGCAGGCAAATATACCGACGCATACCAAAAATAAAACCAGAAATTGGCCTGAGTATGAGGTTAAGGATTTTTTTTTGGTTGGGATCAACGCCATCTTAACCTGGCTTCTCGAGCTGGGTTTTGACCATTTGGCTGGCTCGTTGGGTTGTCGCCCGGCCGTCAAGCGCAGGAATTAAAGCTTTCATGACCCTGCCCATATCTTTAACTGATGTGGCAGCTTCCTGACTGATGATTTGTTTGACCAGCGCCTCAAGTTCAGCATCGGTAAGCTGTTTGGGAAGGAATGTTTCCAGGTACTGGATTTCCGCTTTTGTATCAGCTACGATATCCGCGCGGTTGGCCTTTTCAGCATCCGTGATGGTCTCAACCCGGGTCTTTATTTCTTTCTGGACAAGGGCTTGCGTTTCTTGAAGGTCAAGTTTCGACCCCTTGTTAACTTCTACTAGCTTGCCAGCGGACATCAACATCCGCAGCACGCGTTTTTTTACCTCATCATGCTCCTTCATGGCAGCATGCAACAATTCCTGAAAGTTCAATGTGTTGTCCATAGGTTTATTATAAAACACCTTGCCTGGCAATCCCGAGCGGGCAGAGAACTCTATCAAGTGCCAATAGTAATGAGACTCTTGAGGGCTTCGAAGATCGACTCGCCAATGCCTGGCACTTCCATCAAGTCGTCCAGAGCCTGGAATGGTCCGTGATCGTTGCGGTAATTCACGATGGCCTGAGCCTTGAGCTCCCCGATTTGAGGCAAAGCCATCAGTTGGTCAGCTGTGGCCGTGTTGATATCCAGCAATACACCGGAACCTGCTTGGTCCGATATCTCGTTTTGACTAGTCAAATTCGGGATGTTAATTTTCTGGCCGTCCTTGAGTACGAGGGCTAAATTCATCTTGCTGAAATCGGCTCCTTCAGCTGCACCTCCAGCCAGTTCGACAGCCTCTACGAGGTGGGTTCCTTTCGGAAAATCATAAACTCCAGGCTGCTTGACTGCCCCAGTGATTTCAACTTTTATCTGTCCGCTTTCGGTCGTCTGCCTAACGGCCGGATTGGCGGTTACAGTCACCAAGGGGATGGGAGTCCCTCGCTGAGGAAGTATAAAGAGCAGGATCAACCCCGCGAAAAGCAGTCCAAGCAAAATTCCGAGGAGAATATGCTGCCAGGGTTTCATGATTGCTTGGGTTGGTCTTCTTTCTGCAGCATCAGCTGGAAAGCGTTGATTGAGACCTCAAGCATATCCAGGCTGGGTTCACGCGTGGAGAGTTTCTGAAGCCAGAGATTGGGTTGCATCAAGGTTTTGACTAACTTTGAATTTTCCATATTTCTGGCTGCCCATTGAATGTACTCATAGGCGATGCCGGCAATTAATGGGAGCATAACCACACGTGAAACTAAACGCAATAGAATGGAAAGGGGGCCAAGTAAAGCAAAAACAAACGTGGAGATCACCAGGAAGGTCAGCAGAAAGGAGGTGCCACAGCGGGGATGGCAGGTACTCATCCCAGCAACTTTTTGTGGAATGAGCTCGATGCGGGCTTCGTAGGCATTTATGGTTTTATGTTCTGCGCCGTGGTACATGAAGGTGCGCTTAATTTCCGGCATTTTACCGACAACTGTAAGGTAGATAACAAGAACAATCAAACGCAAAACGCCTTCAATGACGTTTCCCCACCAGACCCCCAGGTTGAGTGCCTGGTCCAGCTTTCCGGCAATAAAGGCTGGAAGGATAAAAAAGAGGATAACGGCCATGGAAAGCGAGAAAAGCAAGGTAAAGAAGAGCGAACCGCCTTCCAGTTTTTCATCTTCGCCAGTCTGGTAATTGGCCGCTTTGGTTAGCATGCGCGTTCCCAAGCCCATGGAATCCCACAGCCCAAAGATTCCCCGCAAAAATGGGGTTTTCATCAATTTGCTTTGATAAACGGAAGGTAAATCTTCCTGGTAGGTTACGATGCTGCCATCTGGCTTGCGGCAGGCCATGGCGAGGTTCTTCCTGCCGCGCATCATGACTCCTTCAATAACTGCCTGACCTCCGTAGGAGGGGAGGCGCAACTTGGGCTCAGATTTTAACATCATCAGGCTCTGAAACTTTCCAGGAAGCGGATGAAAGCCTGGACGCCAAGTTTCCATACTGTCAGGTTCTGGTGTTCGTTAGGGGAATGGATTTGATCATCCGGCAAGCTAAAGCCAGTCAGCAGCGACTTTACTCCCAGTTCTTTTTGCATGGTTGTGGCAACGGGGATGCTTCCGCCTTCACGACGGTAAGTAACCGGGCTACGCCAGGTTTCTTCCAAAGCTTTTGCCAGATTTTCTGCGCCAGGGGCTTCTCTTGCCAGGTAGGCGGGGCCGCCAGAGTGCTTGTAAAATGTAGCTCGCACTGTGTCAGGAACCAGGCTGGCAATAAAACGTTGTGCCTTCAGGTAGATGATCTCAGGGTCCTGGTTCGGCACCAGCCGGCAGGAGATTTTAGCTTTCGCGTAGGCAGGGATAATCGTTTTTGCCCCTTCACCGATGAATCCGGAATAAAGGCCGT
>WOZB01000253.1:0-3630 GCA_011620445.1 Anaerolineaceae bacterium
CCTGGCAGCGGAAGATTTGAGCTTTTTTGCCGATGGCCTGTTCATAAGATTTATCGAGGGCGGAGATGAAGCTTTCAGATGCTTCAGCCTTGACCAGGTTAACTGTACAGCCGCCAAAGCCAGCCCCAGTCAGGCGCGCGCCGAGGCAGCCTGGCAGAGTAGAGGCGATTTCCACCAGTGCATCCAATTCCGGCGTGCTGACTTCAAAAAGGTCGCGCAGGCTGCCATGACTGGCCGCCATCAGCTCGCCGAATTGTTTGCCATCACCACGTTCCAGGGCTGGGACAGCTTGCTGAACGCGGGCAATTTCTGTAACAACGTGCTCAGCGCGTTTGGCGGCGCGTTCGGAAAGCCTGTCTTTGTAAGCAAAGAACTGTTCGGGTGAAACATCCCGCAGAGTTTTTACCTGCGGCAGCCAGGTTTGCAGTTGTTGCACAGCGTCTTCAATATCCTGACGGCGATCGTTATATCCGGAAGCAGTGAGACTACGGCGGACTTTCGAATCCGCGATGATGATGGAAGTGCCTTCTGGCAGCAGCAGAGACCTCCAGGTGAAATCACGCGTGTCAAACATCAAAGCGTGATCCTTTACGCCGAAGGTGCAGGTAAATTGGTCCATTATGCCGGAGTTGACGCCCACATACTGGTTTTCAGCTTTTTGGCAGAGGCGCGCCAGCTGCATATCTTCCAGCACCAGGTTACCGAGTGTTTTCCAGACCAAGGCAAAGCCAACTTCTACAGCGGCAGAAGAGCTGAGGCCGGCACCTATGGGAATGGTGGAGCTGAAACTGGCCTCAAAACCTTTCAAAGCAAAGCCCGCTTGCTGCAAGGCCCATGCAACCCCAGCAGGGTACTTGACGAAATTCGGCATGGGTTTTCCATTGGCCAGAATTTTCTTTTCCAGGTCTGACAACGAGAAAACCGCTTGTTTTTTTATGTCGAGCGCTTGCAAGCGCACCAAAGGTTCTTCTATAGGGCGAACTGTAATGCGAACTGCCCGGTCGATGGCGGCAGGCAGCACGATACCATCGCTGTAATCAACGTGTTCTCCAAGCAGATTCACCCTGCCAGGAGAGATCACCACAAAATTGCGCTTTATTCCTTTGGCTGAAAGCGGTAATTTACTTTTCAACTCTTCCAACGAATTGGTGGAGGCATTCAGCAGTGAAAGCTTCTGCTTGTGGTTCAAATTTTTTATTGCAATCTCGCGTTTTTGGGCGCTGCTGCGGTCGGGAGTAGCTTCGACATAGACGAGTCGCGTGGGTTTGTGCAAGCGGGTGTAGGTTGCCCCTTGGCCTTTGGCGTGGGTCAACTCACGCTTGAATGGATCCGTAGACCAACCGGTATAAAGACTGCCATCTTCACACTCGAGCATATAGCAGTAACAAGTCATAAGCAGCTAAAGGCGCAGGAATAAGCTTACGAGCGAATTAATTGGTTGGCTCATCAGGCTTGAGAAGGCAGGTATGCCCATCATGGGCAGGACAAAAGCAACAATCAACAGAATGTAACTACCAAAGGGACGAATGCGGTCGAAGACAGGGTGCCAACTGAGCGGCATCAGGTAATCCAAAACCATGTCGCCATCCAAAGGCGGGATGGGGATCAGGTTGAAGACAGCAAGGGTGATGTTGATGAGGAAGAAATAGGTGAGAAAGCTCCCCAAACTGGGTAAAAAACCATTGCTGGGCTGATTAATCAAATTGGGGAAGAGGTTGAGGAAGATGGCAGCAGTCCCTGCCAGAACCAGGTTGCTGAGGGGGCCGGCAATTGAAACCAGCATAACCCCGGCGGATGAACGCCGCTTAAGGGCGTAAGGGTTGATGGGTGTAGGCTTTGCCCAACCAAAGCCCAAAGTCAGCAGCATCAGCGCGCCGAAGGGGTCGATGTGAGCAATCGGGTTGAGGGTGATGCGGCCGGCGTCTTTGGCAGTGCTATCCCCCAGCCAGTAAGCAACCAGTGCATGAGAGAGCTCATGTATGGTAAAAGCAATCATGAGCGTGATGATGCGGGTAATGAGAATAGCAGGATCTATGTTGGCAAAATTAAACACAAGTTTTGAGTTGCCTCTATGACTTCTAATAAATTATAGCACCCGAGTATAATTTTTTTGATGCTGCCTGAAATCAATATCGGTGACCATGTTGAGATGCGCAAACCCCATCCTTGCGGGGGTACCCATTGGGAGGTGGTCAGGTTGGGAGCGGATATCGGCCTGGTGTGCCTGACCTGCCAGCATCGCATCCTGTTGACCAGGCGGGAACTTAAGCGCCGCATGAAACGCAGGCTGGCGAAAGAAATTAAGGTTGACGAAACTGGACATGAATAAAATACCGCATATCTTATTCCTATTTTCTGACACAGGCGGAGGGCATCGGGCTGCTGCGGTTGCCATTCAAGAGGCTCTGCAGGCTGAATTCCCAGGCCTGGTAGATTGGGAGATGGTGGATTTTTTCAAGGATTATTCCCCGCCGCCTCTCAATAGAGCCGGACCGGACTACAGCAAACTGGTGCAGTTCCCTGACTTCTGGGAGTTGATTTTTGAAGCCAGCAACATGCGGGCGACCGCCCGGTTGTGGCAATCGCTGGCCTGGCCGCTTGTGAAGAGCGGTATGGACCGGTTGATCGAAGAACACCCCTGCGACCTGATTATCTCCGTCCACCCAATAATCAATACACCGATCCTGCGGGCTTTTGGTGAGAATCATCCCCCCTATCTGACCGTGGTTACCGATATGATTAGCACGCATGAGTATTGGTACAACAAGGATTCTGACATCATTATTGTGCCCACTGAGGAGGCCTTTGAGCGCGGTGTAAAGTTGGGTATTGACCCGAACAAAATGCACGTTGTGGGGCTGCCGATCAAGGAAGGCTACCGTAATCCAGTCCCTAAAAAGGAAGCCCGCAAGCGGCTTGGTTTGCCACTGGATATCCCTTTAGTGCTGATGGTCAGCGGTGGAGAGGGCATGGGTCCGATGGAGGAAACAGTGGCAGCTATTGATAAAGCCAAAGTTCCTACGGGTCTGGTAATTATTACCGGGAACAACACAGCCTTGAAGGAAAGGTTGGAAGCGCGGCAGTACAAGTACCCAGCTACTGTCATCGGTTTTACTACGGACATGCCAACTTACATGCAGGCTTGCGATGTCATCATTACCAAGGCTGGGCCAGGCACGATTTCTGAGGCCTTTGTTGCCGGTCTGCCGATCATCCTATATAGTAAAATTCCCGGCCAGGAAAATGGAAATGTGGATTACGTTGTCAAGCACCATGCCGGCGTATGGGAACCCGACCCGAAAAAGATGGTCGTGATTTTAACGGAGTGGATCAGCAAACCCGAAGAGATGCGCAGGTTCGCAGAGGCATCCAGAAGCCTGGGCCGAGCGGATTCTTCACGCATCATTGCCCGAACGGCCATGGGAATGTTGGGAATGTATGACCCGGGGTCGATTGCTTATTACGACAAGCGGGAGAGTAAGCAGCGGTCTTTGCATCAAGGGTAGCTTCTACCGCCGCAACCACAATTTTATTGTAAGTAATTCTGATGACTTGTTCCCCTGATTGACTGTCATCCTTAGGCGCGATCGAAGGATATTTTGACTTTTTTCTTGGGCTTTCGCTGAAGGG
>WOZB01000253.1:3730-7486 GCA_011620445.1 Anaerolineaceae bacterium
AGATGCCAATTCTTGCCCGTTATGCCCTTGAATTTTTCTCCCACTCCGCGGATCAGACCCGCCGGGTAGGTGTGCGTTTGGGCAGCCTGCTGCAAAAAGGCATGGTTGTCTGCTTGGAAGGGGACCTGGGGGCCGGCAAAACGACACTGACGGATGGGATTGCCCAGGGTTTTGGCTCTCCAGACCGCGTATCCAGCCCAACTTACGTAATTTTGAACGAATATCGGCATCCCAATGGCTCGCAAGTTCTGCACGCGGATGCTTACCGACTGCCAGGGAACAATCCATTTGATATGGAAATGCTGGACCTTGACCATAAACTTGAAAATGGAATCCTGGTTGTGGAATGGGCGGAACGCCTGAAGAATTATTTGCCAAAAGAACACATGTGGGTGAACCTGAATTACCTTGGCGTTGACCAACGCCATCTGATTTTCACGCCAAGAGGCAAGGCTTACGAGGCCGTTGCCAAGAAATTGCAGCAATCCCTATTTGGAGCCTAAGATGCTAATTGCCATCGACACCTCAACAGAATGGATCGGATTAGCGCTTTACGACGGCGTTCAGATCCTTAGCGAGCAATCCTGGCGCAGCCAACACTTTCACACCACGGAGCTTGCGCCGGCAGTCTTTACAATGCTCGAAAGAGCCCGGGTTTCATCCAGGGACGTAACCGGTATTGGGGTAGCGATTGGTCCAGGGTCCTTCACCGGTATGCGCATCGGGATTGCTTTTGCCAAGGGACTTGCCCTGGCCTTGAATGTGCCAGTTGTGGGCATTCCCACTCTGGACATTTTGGCTTTCAGCCAACCAGTCATGCGCCGGCCAATGATCTGCCTGTTGGAAGTTGGCCGCGGGCGTTTTGCCTGGGCACGCTATGAAGGCGTAAAAGGCCATTGGGTGCGCAAAACCGAAGTAGCGGTTGATGAGCCCAAGGAAATTGCCAAAACCATTACTTCCCCAATTTATGTTTGCGGTGAAATGGCGGCTGAAGAGCGCCATATACTTGGACGCAAATGGAAAACAGCCAAATTAGCAGAGGCTTCGCAGTCTGTTCGCCGTCCAGCTGTTCTGGCCGAATTAGCTTCCCAAAAGCTAAAGGCTGGCCAAAAGGATGATGTTCCCAGCCTTTCACCAATCTACGTGCACACGCTCAGCAATATTCCGGAAGTATGATTCTCACATTAACCGAAGGTCAAATCCGACTGCGACGCATGTCGGTAGTTGACCTGCCTGAAGTTGAGGCTTTGGATCAAGCTTGTTTTACCGACCCCTGGCCGGCAGGCGCTTTTGCCCACGAACTGCAATCGGAGGGACCAAATCTTTGCCTGGTCGCCGAAGATTCAAGAATATCTGATGGGCAGAAAATCGTTGCTGCTGCTGTTTTCTGGTTTATCTTAGATGAATTGCATTTGGGCACAATCAGCGTACTAAGCGGCTATCGAAAACAAAAAATCGGCCTGGCCTTGTTGATTGAAGGTTTATTGCTTGGGCAGCAAATGGGTGCCCAAAGCTCCTTGCTTGAAGTGCGGGCTGGTAACTCAGAGGCTCTGAATTTATATCAAAGGCTTGGGTACCAGGTAGTCGGCCGGAGGCCTGGTTATTACCAGGACAACCAGGAGGACGCTTTGCTGCTCACCCTTCCACAAATCGAAGTTGCCAAGCTCAAAATGATTCGCTACATGCTGCCAAACTCGATAAAAAGTGACTTTTTTTAGAGTAGAATCAGCCTTTGGAGTAACCGATGCAAGCTGAAAAAGCTTTGAATACGATCCGTGAAGAAGTTAGAATCTGCAAAGCCTGCAAACTGAGCGAAAACCGCAAGAATGCTGTTCCAGGCGAAGGCCCGGCCAACGCAGAAGTGATGTTTATTGGTGAGGGCCCAGGTTTTTATGAAAATGAACAAGGGAAACCTTTTGTGGGCCAGGCCGGCCATTTGTTGGACCAATTGCTCGATGCAGCCGGACTTAAACGGGAAGAAGTCTACATCACAAACGTAGTTAAATGCCGCCCTCCAAAAAACAGAGACCCGGAACCTGATGAGTTGAGCATGTGCCGCCATTACCTTGACCGCCAAATCGAGGCGATCAAACCCAGGGTTATCGTCACATTAGGCCGCTTCTCAATGGCACGTTTCGTTGAAAACGGTAAGATCGGCGCACTCCACGGCAAAGCCCGTTTGATTGACGATCAATTGGTCGTGACCATGTATCACCCGGCCGCTGCCCTGCATCAACCCGACCTTAAGGGCACGCTGATGGCTGACTTTGCTGGCATTCGCCACCTTCTTGAGAAAGCACACCATATTGAGGCGGTAAGGCCTGTAGCAGTTACCCAAGATTTAGTGAAGACAAAAGAAAATAAAGAGCCAGAAAACATCAAGCCCGAACAATTAAGTCTATTTTGACGTCTGTAATACAGGCGTAGATGTGAGGAAAAATGGTAAAAGATGAGTTGATTCAACTGATTCAAAAAAAGTATGTAAATGTCGCTGTTGTCGGCATTGGATATGTGGGTTTACCCCTGGCAATCACCTTCGCCAATGCCGGGTTTAACGTGATTGGGATCGACCCCGACGAAGAAAAAGTGGAAATGATCAATCGTGGGGAAAGCTATATTGGCGATATCCCGAATGCAGTTCTGCGCAAGCACACAGAAGCTGGACGTATCCGCGCCACCAGTGACTATGCTATCCTGGCTGAAATCGATGCAGTTTCCATCTGTGTTCCGACGCCACTTTCCAAGAAACGCGATCCTGACATGTCGTTCATTGTCAGCGCCAGCAACGGCCTTGCACCGTACATGCACCGCGGCATGGTGGTGGTTTTGGAATCGAGCACTTATCCAGGCACCACCCGCGAATTGGTCCTGCCAATTCTTACTGAAGGAAATGACCTGAAGGTTGGAGAGGATTTCTTCCTGGCTTTTTCGCCGGAAAGAATGGATCCTGGCCGATCGGATTGGACCACCTACAACACACCAAAGGTCATGGGCGGCATTACGCAGGCTTGCACGGAAGTAGCTTCAGCCTGGTATGGCAAAGCTCTTGAAACGATTGTGCCCGTAAGCAGCTGTGAAGTGGCTGAGATGGCCAAGCTGCTCGAAAACACTTTCCGCATGATCAACATTTCCATGGTGAACGAGATCGCCCAGATGTGCGACCGCCTTGGGATTGATGTTTGGGAAGTAGTGGATGCGGCTGGCACCAAGCCCTTTGGTTTCATGAAATTCAACCCTGGCCCCGGCATGGGCGGCCACTGCATTCCGGTGGACCCGCTTTACCTTTCCTGGAAGATGAAAACGCTCAACTACACGGCCCGCTTCATCGACCTGGCTTCAGAAATTGACGCCAATATGCCACGCTATGTAGTTGGCAAGATCCAGGATGCGCTGAACCGCTACAAGAAGGCCATCAATGGCTCAAAGATATTGCTTATCGGCGTGACCTACAAACCGAATATCAGCGACCTGCGTGAATCTCCCGCGATTGATATTACCCACCTGCTGCTTGAAAAAGGGGCCGAGGTATCCTATTATGACCCCTTTGTGCCAGAAATTGACCAGGACGGCTTGCTGATGCAGAGCGAAAAAGAGCTGCAGGCAGCGGTAGAAAAGGCTGATTGTGTGGCCATCATCACCAACCATTCCAAGATCGACTACGCCATGGTGTTGGAGAAGTCCAAAGTGATTTTTGACGCACGCAATGCCCTCAAGGATGTACCTGGTAAGAAAGACCTGAAAGTCGTCAAGCTTTAG
>WOZB01000161.1 GCA_011620445.1 Anaerolineaceae bacterium
CTTCTAGACAGTGTGAAGTCTATGGTCAGGTTCGACCCTCGGGCACATTATCTTCTACTGATTTGGGCAATGCTTTCCAGCCTGACCAGTGATTCTAACGAACCTGAGGATCTTAATAGTTTCCAGAATTTTTTGGACCAGAATCCAGTCCGAAAGCTGCTACAGGAATCTTTACGGTCTGTTGGTTATAGCGACCACGAAGCCTGGAAGAACTCTCAAGCTCTCAATTGGATGCTTTCGATCAAAGAAGTGCCTCCTTTGAAAACCGAAAAATCGATGAAAGCCGCTGCCCTGGCAATCTTCAATAATTCTTTAGGTAATCAGGATTTCAAGGATTTTCTTGAGGTGAACCGGTATAACGAAATTGACTGGTATAACGGTGAACGTTTCGACCAGATGCTCAGCTTATGGCAGACCGCACAAATTATCCTTGTATTTGCTGATCAAAAACGGAAACAGGCGGAAATTAAAGCCAGGCTTGAGAGTATCCACGGAATAGTTTCCCATTTTGCACAGGCTGGAAAGCTCGCGGATTACCAGATTGAAAAACTTATAAAGGCGCTTAGATAGCTTTAGCTTCTGCGTTCGCCCGCAATTTGGTTTGATCATAAATAGTGTCACCACGCAGCCCTGTCCTTTGGCTGCGTACCATTTTAAGACCATCCAGGATACTGGGATCTATCTTTTTGCCAGTGGCTTGCTCAGTCAACCAAACCGCATTAGCCGCGTAGGCTATGTTGTTTTGCGGTTCAATACGATGAAATTCATCAAAAAAGAATCCACAGGAGGTGAAAGAGCGCTGTCTTTCATACTGTGCCTTTAGCATAATTTGCACGAATTTCAGATCATTTTCCTTCCAGGTTTGCCTGGTGAGTTTTTTGCATAGATCTTCCAAGCTGATTTGCTTTGTCACTACATCGATGTAACGATTGCGCAATTCCCAGGGATTCGGAAAGTGGTTAATCATCTGAGAGTAGTAAACCTGGTTAACCCAATCTCCAATAACATTAAGTGCATTTCGAAGCGGCAGCTTCCAATCCGCCCAGGCTGTGCAACCGCACGCCGCGCGCCATCGGTCTATACCGTGCAGGCAAGACCAGGAAGTGTTTTCCACCAGGTCAGCAGAATCCTCAACGGTATGATCCTTAAGCCAAAGCCCTGGGTAGGTCCAATCCACACCGTGAGCTTGACCTCCCTCGTTCAGTAAGTAACGCAGGAAAAGGTCACGTTGCTTCTGATGGTGCCCGTAAAGCTCTCCATCGGACGCTACTGTAACCAGATGGTCGGGAAGATAACCGCGTTTTTCCTTCAAAACCTCAAGGAAATGGTCTCCATTCACAGTCATTTCCGGCACAAAACTAACCATAGTGCTGAATTCCTGGTCATAGCTAAAGATTGTGAAGGATTCTCTGCCACCAGGTAGTTCAATGAAATATGCTCCAGTTTTGTTTTTGCAATGGGGAATGATTTGCCAAGGGGCGAGGATTGTGAATTTGATGCCGCAATCAGAAAGCACACATAAGGTTTCGGTGTTCACAGCGGTTTCAGGCAGCCACATTCCCTCCGGCGCATGACCAAAGCGGAATTTGAAATCACTAATTCCCCAACGCACTTGGGTGATCTTGTCTTCAAGTGTCGCCAGGGGCAGAATGCTGTGGTTATAAGCCTGCGCCATACCATTGCCAGTGCCGTAGGTGTTGAAGTTTTCCCTTTCTTGCTTGATGATCATCTCACAAACATCTGGCGCGGCCATTTGCATCCAGTGGAAGAGGGTTGGACCAATGTTAAAACTCATTTTGCCGAAGTTGCCTTCTTCCGCGTTTGGGCGGTAGCACTCGGCTAAAATGCGCTCGTTCCAATTTCTGTAAGGTTCGGCGCCGGTTTCGTCTGGGATGTAATCCGATATAGGGTCTTCTCTTGGGGGCTGATAAAAATGGCCGTGGATGCAAAGGTTCAATTATTGTTTTTCCGATTTTTGAAATTCTGGTTTAAGTATCCCAGATTTTGACTAAAACGTGCAGGATTAATACCAAAAGTACGTGGCATACTATCAAGAGCGCAGATGTGGTTTTCAGCTAAATATTCATTCCAAAACAAGGTATTGGGCAGTCCTTCCACCCGGTTTTCGAGGAATTGCATCAAGCCCGCCAATCTGACGGGATTAAACTCAGCCATGATGCGCTTCTTGTGAATAGCCGCAGATATTTGGTTGAGCACATCTGTAAAATTCAGATGTTCCGGCCCGCCTACCTGTACAATATTATTTTCTAAAGACTTCATGTTCAAGGCCCACTGGAGGCTGGTCACCAGATCTTCCACCCACAAAGGCTGCAGCAATACCTTGCCATCACCTGGAATTGGCGTGATGAAAGGGATCGTGCGGATTAGTTTTGCAAGGCTCAATGTAAAGTTATCACCTTCCCCATAAACCATACTCACCCGGATGATAGTGTAATTCAAGCCAGAATTCTTGATGATACTTTCTGCGATACCTTTTGCCTTCATGAGTGAATACGCTGAAGCCCTGTCCGCGCCAAGATGGCTGAGATAGAAGATGCGTTTTACCCCAGCGCTGAGCGCAGCTTCTGTCAAATTGCGAATACCGTCCACTTCGAGCGACTGAAAATCCGCCATGTAGCCGCTGCGTTCAACACCAGCCAGATGATAGATAACATCCACGTCCTGGAGAGAAGCTCTCACCCCTCTTACGTCGTTGAGCGAACTCAAAGCAACGTTTAACCCCATCCCCCTGGGGAAGAAGTCTTGGCGGGCACTTGGTTGAAGCAGCAGTTTGAATGTTTGGCCGGCTTGGTGAAGATGTTTGACCAATACGCCACCAATAAAACCAGTTCCGCCTGTAACTAAAATCATGGCGCAAATTATAGCATCTGCCTAACGATTGGCATACTAGTTGCACTTAATTAGTAGACCCATTAAAGGAAGAAGCAATGAACACAAGACTTGGCTTTCACTACTTCGAAGATCAGGACCATTACCAGGCAAAAGACCTTGACCTCTGGCTGCAGGAACTAATCTCCCTCAACACCAATTGGTTAGTGCTAAAAGCTTTCACCAATCAGGCCATTCCAGAGGATTTCATCACCAGGTTGGTCGATTCTGGCATTCAACCCATTATCCACTTCGACTTCCCGGTAAATTCCGAAGTCCGACCTGAGGAATTGCGCATTTTGCTTTCGGCTTACGCCAGGTGGGGTGTTAAGTACGTAATCTTCTTCAATCGCCCAAATACCAAAGCCGCCTGGCTGGGAGAAACCTGGGCTCAGGGAGACATAATTTCCCGTTTTCTCAACCGCTATCTATCCTTTACACGGCTGGCAGAGCAATTTGAACTCACGCCCATCTTTCCTCCTCTGGCACCCGGCGGTGAATATTGGGATATTTCCTTCCTGAAATCCCTGCTTTATCTCGTCAAGCAGCGTCATGTGCGTGACTTCGATGATAAACTCATACTGGCAGTCAGTGCCCAGTCGTTCGGGCATTCTCTTACTTATGGGCATGGTGGACCAAGCAAATGGAAGATGACCCTGCCTTATAGTAAGCCCGAATTAGGGGAGGAAGATCATATCGGTTTCAATACTTGGTCGTGGTATTCCAGCCTGGTTCAACAAATTTTGGGCATCCGGCCCAAATTGGTTCTTTTCTGGATGGGCACTTCCAACGTCACTAAAGAAGAATTGGATCCTCGTTTGAGCTTTGAAACCCTTACTAAGATTATGGAGAACGAACATTCTGAAACGCTGCCAGATTTGAGTGAGGATGTGTTAGCTTGTATGTGTGCACAACTCGGAGCAAAATCCGATGAGGCCATGGGCAAAACAGCCTGGTTTGATACCCAGGGCCGACCAAACGACCCAACCATTGCCACTTATCAGAAACAGCTTCAGAAGACCCAGAAGCAGAGCCTGGAAACCCCGCTGGCCGCCAAACTTGCGGATTGGCTCTATGCGATTGACCATTATTTATTGCTCCCCTCCTTTGAATGGGGCATTCCTGAAAACCTATTTGACCAAATCCGGCCCTTTGTTCGGATCCACCGCCCCACCATGGGCTTTTCGATCACCGAAGCCAGCAATGCCCGCAAGGTAACCATCTGGAATGAAGATGCTGCCTTCTCCGATGACGACATCCAATTCCTACGCGATACTGGTTGCATTGTTGAAGAGTTAGTTCTAAGTACTCTGCGCATGCCTGCTAAGCAAGATTTCTAAGGAGCCAAAATGATCCCAACCAATCCTTACGTAATGAAAACCCCGATAGCAACCCCAAACCCCAAGATAGTTGTCATCGGTTTAGGCGGAGGTGGTTCCAACGCCATCAACCGCATGATCGAAAGCGGAATGCAGGGTGTCACATTCATCGCGGCAAACACAGATGCGCAGGCATTGGCAGCCAACAAAGCCCCCAATAAAATCCAGCTTGGCCCCCAGGCAACCCGTGGCCTTGGTGCCGGCGGCCAGCCAGAAACAGGACGCCTCGCTGCAGAAGAAAGCCGCGCCGATTTGGCTCATTTATTACAGGGCGCGGAAATGGTATTTCTGACTGCTGGAATGGGCGGCGGTACAGGTACAGGCTCCATTCCGATTGCAGCCCAAATTGCCAAAGAATCTGGTGCACTAACCATTGCCATTGTCACCAAACCTTTCTCTTTTGAGCTGGGTAAACGCCAGCGCAATACCGAAGAAGGTCTGGCTAAACTGCGCAAATACTGCGATACACTCATTGTCATCCCCAATGACAAACTCATCGAGGTTGCCCCCCGCGATCTGCCCCTCACCATGGCCTTTACCCTCGCTGACGATGTCTTGCGGCAAGGGGTACAAGGGATTTCAGAATTGATCACCGAAACGGGATTGATCAACGTCGATTTCTCACACATCAAGAACATCATGTCCAAGGGCGGTGGCGCACTGATGGCTATCGGAACAGGCACAGGTCCGAACAAGGTTCAACAGGCCATTGAAAAAGCTCTGCACCATCCCCTCCTGGATGACGTGGATCTCTACTCTGCCAAAGGTATGATTGCTAACTTCACGGGTTCATACAATATGTCCTTCAAGGAAGTAACCGACGCTCTCAAGACCCTGCATGATGCCACTGGCGGCCACGCTGAAATTATCCCCGGCATCATCACCGACCCACGCATGGAAGACCGCGTGCAACTCATTCTCATCGTCACCGGCATCGGTACCTCCGCTGATAACTTACAAACCGTGGATACATCCTACGCCCTACACGAGGATGCTTCCCGCGCAAGTGAAATTCTGCAGCCAGGGTCAGCCCCCACCTCCCGAGCTGCGCAGCCGAATGGTCCAATTGAGCAGAATTACGAACAAGAAAGGCCGGATTATTCACATCAGCAGGACCAGGATGAGTATCTTTCCATCCCGGCTTTCCTGCGGCGCAAAAAGAAATAGGAGTGTCATGGATAACGACACCTTGGCTAAAGTCTGCAAAACCGTTTATAACCGCAATCCGAATATGAGTGGAGTGCGGCCCAAGGTAAGTAAGGATATTTACGGTAACACCCTGATGATTTTCACCACCAAAGGAGCTCTTCCTGGCGGCAAGTCCCTTGATCAGACTGTAAGGGTAGTCGTGGACCGTGATGGCAAGATTAGCAAAATTTCATCTTCGAGGTGATCTTGGAAGAAGCAGCTGTCTCCCAATCCATCCGCAACTGGAAATTGCTTTCTGATCTTAAGGAGACCGCTTCAAGTGTGCGCATCAAAGGCGAGGAAGCAGGAGGTGACTTTTCAATTTTCTCCCGACAGAACCTCTATGCCGAAGGTGAAGCGCTTCCGGCCTATGAACGATTAATTAATCGGATTAGTTTCAATAAGCCTGGCAAACCGATGCATTTTCAAACGCGGCTTTCCCCCTTGATTAATCTGGGGTATCCGCAGAATCGGACCTCTGCTCTAATCAATCGAAATCGAACTAAAAAGCTGATGTTTATTGCCCTGCTATTTATCTTCGCGCTGATAGCTTCGTTTATTGTTCTCTTATAACATCAAAACCCAGTAAGAAGTAATTAACAAGCCTCACTCAAATCATGGAGGCTTGTTATGGCGTATGAGGGTTGTCGAAAAGTATTTATCGGTTTGCCTGAACCCTAATCAATCATTTTTACTTACGCGCAAGTATTTCATGTATAATTCGCACAGATTTAAATACATAGAGGAACTTATGGCATCAACCCCTGCCCAGAGCTTAACTGATAACTGGCAAGATATCACAATCACCCAAGCTGATCTTCAAAACCTGACCAACACCCTCTTTGAGCGCGAAGTGCCAATGGATATCGATGCCCTGGCCAGAGTCTTTGTGGCTACGCGCATTAAGACCCAGGAAGCTGAAATCGCCGCGAAGATAAAATCATTGGGTAAGGTTTATATTCCTGGAGAAACTTATGCTGTCGATGAAGCCATCGTCTTCCCACAGATGAACTGGCAGAGCGGCAGAGTTGTCGCCGTGCGACCGGGTATCAACCCCCAAATTGGTAATTTTGATGTAATGACCGTCAGTTTGGAGAATGGAAGCGAAAAACAATTCGCTGCCAATTTGCCCAGCCACGATCTAAACGATGCCGTCCAGGAGCAACCAGGATCATCCACTGAAAAGGTAGACGAAATACTCAGAACCTCAGGTCGTGAAATTAAAGCGTCAATACTGGGAGCATTAAAGAATCAATCTGAATTGGTGCGTATTGGCAATGCCTGGTTCCCCCAATCCCTGCTGGTTGATATGCATAAAGGCCAATTGAATTTAGTCGAAGCCTTACTCGATTCTCAATCTGGGGGTCCTCTCAGTTCTGCTGAATTGATTAAGGAAATGGAACTCAAATCAACGGATAATCCCAAATTGATAGAGTTCTCTTTAAACTATGCCTTGCAGGAAGACAACCGTTTCGATGAAGTTGGTACTAGCGGCCAGTATTCCTGGTTTCTTCGCAAGCTTGAACCCAAATATGTGCTTGAAAAACCAATCACCCTTCAGAGCGTGGCGCCTTGCCTGGTGTTCTCTGAACTTCCTGAGGAAACTCAGAAGCTATTTTCTGAGTTAAATGATGAACTTAGCTATAGCCGCAAAGACCTGGACCTTGCCCCACAGAAAGAAACAGCTTCTCTCGTCCTCAATTACCCACATTGGCGGGCAGGCTCGCTCCCGATCACTCCTGCTGTGATGGGGATCTTCCCAAGCGCTCTTGAGACTGAACACGTCAAAGTTGAATTTGTGGACGATCAGAACCAAAGAATCTCCGCCTGGGTAGTCATCCCTGATCGATATGTCATTGGTTTGCGCGAATGGTTTGAAGCGCAGGACCTCATCCCTGGCAGTATTGTCGAAGTCAGTAACACGGAACACCAGGGTATAATCCACATCCGTGCCGAGAAAAAACGCACTAACAAAGAATGGATCAA
>WOZB01000030.1 GCA_011620445.1 Anaerolineaceae bacterium
TTAGGCACTGCCATTTTGGTTTGGATGGTTTTCATGGGTGGCTTGCCCTTACTGGACCAATATTTGCCAATTCTATTTCTATACGCAATGGCTTATTCCATTAGCATGATAATCGGCTCAACGGCGATTAACCTGAGCTATCAAGCGGGTATCCACCCCGATGGCAGGCGCAACAATTTTGGGAAAATGCGCCTCTGGGGTTCTGTTGGTTTCTCTGTGATGGCGCTAATTGGCGGTTGGCTAATTGAACATTACGGTATTTTGGTAAATGATCTCATTTTTGCCCTGCTCTTGCTTCTGCTCGCGGCGATTGTCTTTTGGCTGCTGCCCGCGAGGAGTTTTGAAAACGACGAGTCAGATTCGCCTGCCCTGGGGTTCAAGCAAATCGTAAAGCTGATTCTTGATAACCGCTATCTCTGGATGACCATTGTTGCCCTGGCATTGACGGATACCCTCAACGATGGCGTTCGCTCTTTCGAACCCATCTTCATGAAAGACCTGGGGGTCAGCACCGCCACCATCGGCCTGGTTGCCACGCTAACGGCTTTGGCAGAAATCCCTTTTATGTATTTTGGCGGCTATATTCTGGATAAATTGGGCACCCGGCACCTGGTAATTGGGGTCATTATCCTTGATTTGCTGAGACGCTTTGTAGTTTGGGTCTTCCCGGTTCCCGGGGTGGTAATGTTTGCGTCCATTCTCACGGGGGTCAGTTTTCCACTGCGCTTACTGGTTACCATCCATCTGATCAACCTCTTCATTCCCCGGCGCTTCACCACCACCGCCAACGGTTTCGTCAGCGTCGCGCTCTATGGGCTTGGCTACATTTTCAGCATTGCCATCTGCGGCGTGCTTTACGACTACGTCGGGCCCAGGCAAAACTACCTCTTCTGGTCAATCCTGGCGATTGTTTCTTTGCTTATGGCGATCGCCGCAGGCAAGCCGCAGATTGCGGACAAGCCTAATTCCACAGCCCGTGGGGAGTCCAATGTGGCCAGCTAAACGCAGGCTCTTGTTAATTCTTTGTGTTCTGGTCGCGCTTCTGACCAGTTGGCAGCCCGTGGCCGCTTTGAGAGCCCCAACTATGCAAATGCCACGTTTGCGGTACTGCCCAACCCCGCCGAGCATCATGCTGCATTCAGCAGATGGCGTTTACGGCATGCAGTGGCTGGTCCGAACCATTGAAAAATGCGGGCTGCAGACCATGACACACCGCCAGATTTCGCGCCCTCATCAACAAGGTCTCTACCGGCCTGAAAACGCCATCCTGGTTTCTCTGGACGATTTGGGTACAAGCTGGCTGCGACAGGAATTCAAGGACATGATCAGCATCTTTACCGAAAAAGGGTATGTGCTCACCCTTGGGGTAGTCACCGGAACCGAAGAAAGCACGCAAAAAGCTGAAATATGGGATTACCTGCAAGGCTTGGAAGCGCAAGGCGTGGAAATTGCCTCACACTCCGCAAGGCACAGTCTGCTGAACGAACTCAATGAGGCAGGCCTGAAGGCTGAATCTGAAGATTCTTACAGCATGTTATGCAAAAAGCTCGGATCTTGCCCAGAAACATTTATCTTGCCATTTGGCAGGGGGGCCGAAAGCAGCCTGATTCTGAAAGTGCTAAACGAAAAATACACCAACATTGTCAGCATCCACGCCCCAAGGGTCTTTGGCGGCGAAAATTTGCTTTTCAAGCGTATTCCGCTGGTTGAGCAGGAAAACAACCCGCGTGAACCCAAACTGTCGGAACCCTTCTTTATTCAGCCGCGAACGGAAGACAGCGAACTTCTACAGCAAACACGGCCAAACAAAACGGAGGCGCAATGATTAATAAGCAAGAATATCTACGCATGCTGGAAGGCAACCGCGGCCTGATCGAGATGCAGATTGAAGGCATCACCGACGCTCTGTCGCTCTTGCAGCCCGCCAACGGCGGCAATTGCCTGCGCTGGGTGCTTGGCCACCTGGCTGACAACCTGGCACAAATTATCCGCCTTCTGGGTGAAGAACCCGCTGTTGAAGCCAACTCTCTCAAACGCTTTGCGCGCACCTCGGCTCCCGTCAAGGGTGATGAACCTGGCTTGCCAAGCATGGAAGAGATTATGCAGGTCTACCGCCAGCTAGAAAAACAGATTTTCGAAAAAATCGGCACGATGTATGAAAGTGATTTTGATGAGGAAACTGGCACAGGTGAATGGAAAGGCAGCCTGGGCTGGAAGCTGTACTTCTTTGCGTTCCACCACCATTATCACATTGGGCAGTTGGAGTATCTGCGCAACCTGGCCGGGCTCACCGAACCTCTTATCTAAGGGTTTGCCCTGCCTGCTAATCTTGTAGACAGTACAATCTGGGCATCGTTCCCCTGTACCTGATCTGGGGAGACCAGCAATTCATCGATAACGTCGACATCACCAAAGAAGAGTTTTTTGCCCGTTTACCCATCGACCCCGTGGCTCCGAGCACATCACAAACCTCTGTTGAAGACTGTGCCAAAGTTTTCAGAGATGCCAAAGCGCAAGGCGCTGATGAAATCATCTGTGTGACCATCGCCAAAGACCTTTCAGGCACCTTCCAGTGAGCCACCAATGCTGCCAGGGACGCTCAGCTCAAAGTGCACGTGGTGGATAGTACTGCCACCACCCTTGGCCTGGGTTACCTGGTGCTGGCTGCCCCGCGGGCTTTGGCGACTGGCAGCAGCGTTGAGGAGGTCATCAACGCCATTATGCCCGTCAGAGAAAACCTGGTGACCATAGTAGGCTTGCAAACCATCGAGTCTGCGGTGCGCCGCGGAAGGCTGGAGCGAGCTATGAAATGGCTGGGCAGCATGCTTTCTTTGAAACCGGCTGTGACTCTCGACCACAAGAATGGCGGCAAATTGCAGACGCTCAAGATGCAGCGAACCTAACACGGCTTGATGAACGAAGTCATCAAGGAGTTCACCAATCGCCGTAAAAGTACTCAAAAACTGCATATTGGCGTCATCCATCTATGATGGGGCGCAATAGCAGTTAGTCAGGAGCTCTCGGCTATGGTTGAGGAGAAATTGCATCCGGTGGAGAGCACCCTTTCGGAGTATGGGTCTGTTCTGGGTGTACATGCCAGCCCTGGCGGTTTTGCCTTTACAGGCTATCGCGAATAAGCAGATTTTGCGGAAAGACCTGCAAGGGGATTTGACTTGGTATAATACCGCTAACGCGCGTTAGCGGTATTATTATATTAATTGGAAAAATTAGGAAAGACTATGCATACAGGCAATCAGGAGTCAACAGACATCCCACAGGCAGAACCAATTCAGGTTGTTCAAGCAGGAACCTTACCACAAGTTTCGCTTGAAGCTAATGCTGCGGCCTTCACCCCTGCGGTAGCTCAAGCAGCTCCCGTTGCGCGATTTAGAAATAAAACGGCCAGACAGCTGGCATTAGTCGCCATGATCTTTGTAGCCTTCATCGCATTGGGCTTGCCCGATGGTCTGCTGGGGGTTGGCTGGCCGAGCATCCGCACGGGTTTTGGCGTACCCCTCGACTCCTTGGGTTTGCTGCTTTCCACCAGCATGAGCGGTTACCTGTTTTCCAGCTTTTTCAGCGGTGCCATTGAACGTCGCCTGGGCATTGGCAAACTACTGATCGTTTCTTGTCTGCTCACTGGCTTGGGTTTACTTGGTTACACGCTCGTACCCACGTGGTGGATGATGGTTGGCCTTGGTTTATTGGCTGGGCTCGGCGCGGGTGGTATCGATTCCAGCCTGAACGCCTATGTAGCCGGCCACTATGGCGCGGGCTTGATGCAGTGGCTGCACGCCAGCTACGGCATTGGCGTGACTATTGGCCCGCTGCTTATGACCTATTTTTTAACCAGAACGGCTCAGTGGCGCTCCGGCTACCTGGTTGTCGGTGCTTTCCAATTGCTGCTTGCGCTCGTCTTCGTCTTCTCACGCTCACTATGGCCGAAACATACGCAAGAATCTGCGCAAAGCACAGATGAAACCGTCAAACTTCATGGTTCGCGGCCAGGTTTGCTGCAGACCTTGAAAAAGGGTAGTACTTTGATTGGACTGCTGCAGTTCTTTATCTATACCGGATGCGAGGTGACCCTCGGAATTTGGGCGTTTTCTTTGTTGACCGAAGGCCGGGGGGTGGCTCCAGGCCTGGCAGGTTTAATAGCTGGGTCATTCTGGGGATTCTTTACAGTCGGGCGTATACTCGCCGGATTGCTGGCTTATAAGGTGAATATGCGTAAGCTGGTCTTGGTTGCCCTCTTGGTGGCATTGGCAGGGGCGGTTTTACTGGCCTGGAATCAATCTCCCACTTCTTCGTTGATAGCCGTAAGTTTGATAGGCTTCGCGTACGCACCAATTTTTCCCGGCCTGGTCACAGGGACCGAATCCCGGGTTGGCAAAACACATCTCAACAATGCTGTAGGCATGCAAACAGCTTCTGCGGGTTTGGGTGGAACGGTGATTACTTCCGTGGTGGGGATTTTAGCTCGCCGCTTTGGCCTGAATATTGTGCCTATTATTCTTGTGGGGCTGATTGCCTTCCTGATCCTGATTGTCTTCTTTGCCAGCCGTTTGCGGGCGAGTGAAGACCTTCGGTCTGCATGATTGTTAATCTGAATGTGCCGGTCTCCAGACCGAGCGCACGCCCTTGACCGAAGGACTCCAATACCTGATTTTCGAGTAAACAGGTAAACATGAGGTCTAAAGGCATTTGCCTGCCTCGAAGAGGACGGTTATCACAACCAACGCACGGCCTGCGCTTGCCACACAGTGGACGAGGGAGAGGACATCGTCGCGGTCAGATTATTTACGATTGTGCCGGTCTCCAGACCGAGCACACGCCCTTGACCGCAGGTCTCCAATATTCTTCTTCCGCCTGAACAGGCACAACCGGGATATCCCCTTCTTCTCCATTTAGCCAATACCCTGCTGAGGAATATCGCAATATTCAGGAAGACTCACATAGCCCTTCCTGACAGGATTTTCGTGGATGTAGTCCATCTTCTGTTTCCAGAATTTATCACTAACCAAACCTTTTGCATGCTAACCGGTTTGCCAGAGCTGTCTTTCAAGGTCTGTTAAATCGGTGCTTCGTATTAACGTCGTTAGAGAATTGGGAAAATTTTCATCGAAAAAATTGGCAATTTTTCTCATGGTAAATTTTCGAAGGTCTGCTAATATTTGCCTCAAACGGTCATTATCGAACTTCTCGTCAAAAACAATCATGTGAAGATGGTTCGGCATAATTACGTATGCATTGATGCGCAGTCCCTTTTCTTTGATGCAGAACCGCGCACTTTCCACAATAATTTGAATAGGCTTAGGATTAATAAATATAGGCAGCCAATCAATGACAGTAAAGGTGACGAAATAGACATATATGCCATCAACAAGTCTGAAGCTGTCCATGCGTAAATTCTAGTGCAGCCAAAACCTGAGACCTAAAGGTCACAACCCGCGCACGGTGGGGACACCGGCGCGATCAGGTAATATGAGATTGTGCCGATCTTCAGACTGAGCGCACGCCCTTGACCGCAGGACTCCACGTTCATTTTCAACTGAATTGTCACAATCTAAAGTCGAGCACTCCCTGCCAACGTGAATTTATGGATTATAAAGATTTATTAATGGCAAAAGACCAGACTGGTCTTTTGGGCAGTCTGGTTAACGTAAAATCAGGCAAATCAAGGTTCGTGGACAATAAAATTGTCAAAACCGTAAACCGTATTGCCTTCATCAAAAGTGCCGCCGTAAAGCCCGACACTCCCGTCATTCCCCAGGAATTCCGAGCTGGCCGATATAATTTCAACCCCATTCACGCTCAGGCTGAGGTTGCCATCCACGCAGCTTGCCACCAGGTGATATTCCTCCGCTAGCTCGAAGGCGTTCTGCTCGGAGGCAAAAATATCATCATCGCCATCCACCCAACGAATCAATTCCGCATAACCGTCGCTGGCTATTCCTAAAACGTGGAAATTGTCGTTGTCGATGTAACCGCACATGATGCCAAAGTCGCCCAGGGTTGAACCGCTCACCAGGCGTGCATCCACTTCAATCACCGCGTCGCCAGTGCCTTCAAATGCGTTCGGTAGGTTCCACTGAGCATACATGGGGGTTTTGATGGAAATCGTATAATAACCATCCTCGTAAGCGGAACCTGAATCATCCCCATCAAAGACATACCAATCACCGGCCGTGGTGGAGAAATCATCGCTGAACACAACGGCTCCAAGTTCAGCTAGCGGAGCAGTGGGCAAATCACTAAAGGGATCGGTGGTGACCTTTCCGGTCTGTTCGGCTTTGAAGTTGTCAAAGTAGTACATGAATGGACCCTCTTCAAAAGACCCGCCGTAAATACCAACCCTGCCGTCACTGGTCAAAATTGGATCTTCCAGGTCAATCGCCACCTTACCATTGACATCCAAGGTGAAATGGCCCTTCTGGCAATTGGCAATCAGGTGATACTTATCCGCAGGGGTGAATCTACGCTCCTGGTAAAGCAAGGTGGACTCCTCGCCGTCCTTCATCTGGTAAAGGCTAATTGAGCCATCTGTGCGGATGCCCATAGTGATGTAGTTGTCGAAGTCCTGGAAGTCGCAAACGACGCCAAAGTCGCCAGCATCCGAGCCGGCACCTTTCCATGCATCAACCTCAAAGACGGCATCTCCTGTTCCCAGGTAGTCTTTAGCGACAACGGGTTCCACGAAACTCTCTGATTTAATTTCGATGAAATAAGCCCCTTCCTCATACCCGAAAGCGCTGTTATCGTTGACACCAATTGGCCAACCTGAGTAGACGTCTGAGAAGTCGTCACTATAAGTGTATCCGGCGGTCTCAGGTTGCGGGGTGAAGGTTGGAGAAACAGGCGAAGCCGTGTTGGTTGGCTGAGTCGTTGCGGTGGGAGCAGGCGTTTCTGTAGGCGCGGTAGTGGCGGTCGGAGCAGCGGTCTCTGTGGGTGCAACAGTGGCCGACGGGGCAACGGTTGCCAGTTGATTGCTTGCTGTTGGAGCTGGAGCTTCTTGTTGGGGTGCGCAGGCTGTGGCAACTAAACTGAGGGCGGCGAAAATCAGGATCAGGGACAATAATCTATTACGCATAACGGCCTCACTTCCAATGCCCGTACCTATTTGGATATAGGATATTAAATCACAATATCTATAAAAGTGGAAAGCATTTGCCTGAAGCAATGGTCTCGGAAAGAGCAATTTAATACTGAGAAAACCACTGGGGCTTCAGGCAAAATTTCATCAGTCGCAGAGCTTTGAATGGGTGCAAATCGAGCGCTTACCCGCTTCCTGGCGTTATAATCACTGCAGATACTCACCTTATCAGGAAAGAGGAAGCGATGACCGAACGACTTGCCTGGCTGGACGAAGAACTGAAAAACCTCAAAGAAACCGGTTTATAC
>WOZB01000224.1 GCA_011620445.1 Anaerolineaceae bacterium
CTCGCCACGCAGTGGACGGGTATGAGGACACCGACACGATCAGAGAAAAATAACTAAGTCAAGGCAGCTTGCGGAAGAGAATTAAAGTTTTAGAGGTCCGTCGGAGGCAGCAGCAGCTTCTGGAACAACATCGGCAGTGCGTCTTTTCCATGAATTTCCGATACTGACAAAGCTTAATACCGCCAGTAAGGCAACAACTGCGGCGCCAAAGTAAGGCGCTTGCGGGTTAAATTTGTCGCTCAAAAAACCGGCGCCCAGTGGCCCAGTAGCCATTGCTACATACCAGGTGAGGTTAAAGACGCTGAGGTACTGGCCGCGTTTGGTGACCGGGGCGATATTCGAGACGTAGGTGGTGGCTGTGGGAGCGCTGATCATTTCGCCTATAGTCATGATGGCCATCGCAAGCACGAAGCCGTAAATGCTGTTCACCAGGCCAAAAATCCCCAGTGCAACTGCGTAAATGGCAGCACCCAGCGCCAATACCTTGATCTCAGGATGACGGCGGGTAATACTGGTGACGAGTAACTGTAAAAAAACAATCATCAAGCCATTGGTCATGGCTACCCACCCGTAGGATGATTGCGGAAAACCCATGGTGATAGTCATGTAGGTAGCCAGCAGAACCCAGACCGAGCGGGAGGCGATTTCCTGGAAAGTGTAAGCCATAAGGACCTGTGAAAAACGTTTGTCTCTAAACGAGTCAGCGTAGTCTTTTAGCTGTGCTTTGAGTGAAATGCTGGATGAGCGATGGCCTGCTGGCAGCGATTCAGGGATAAGGAAGATGGCAATCAGGCAAAAGAGCCCCAGGGTAACTGAGGCGGCGATCATGCCATAGTTGTAAGAAACCGCCAGCAGGCGGCCACCGATGGCGGGACCAAGGGCAAAACCAAGATTGCTGGCTGTGCGGTAATAAGCAAATGCCTGAGGACGTTGCTCAGCACTGAACCAGTCTGTGATAATAGCGGAGGAAGCGATGTGATACAAGGGACCAAAGAAGCCGGTCAGGCCCATAATGATGGCAAAACGCAGGTATGTATGCGCGCCAATATAGCCAAGATATCCCAGGGAAGTGCCCAGCAGGCCAATCACCAGAATCCATTTGCGGCCGCGCAGGTCCAGCTGAGGCCCGGCAATCAGAGAACCAATGAAAGCGGCAACCGAGTTGATGGTCATCAAAGAGGTGACAATCACCATGGGCAGATTGAGCTGCGTCTTGGCATAAGTCATCATGAATGGCCAGATCATACTGGTCCCAACGGTTGAAATTACCAGCCCGGCCAGCAGGAGCCAAAATTGATTGGATTTACCCTGCGACAGGGCTGAAGGTTTGTTCATCGTCATAGAAAATACCTGAAAGGTAATTGTAAAGGCAAGTCAAGAAAAATCAGGAAAAGAGCTTGATTGGCGGGCTTATATCCGATTTATTTAGGGTGCAGCGAGGGGGAAAGGCGCTTCGCAGTTGAAACCCATAGGCGCCTTGGGGCTTTCAAATTTGAATATCTGAAAATACAGGGTCACTGGCTCGGCTTGTCCTCTGTAAGTGACCGTATAAGCGTGCACAATTTCACGCTCAGTGTTGTAAAGCGGGTTCAGCCGGGTAAATGCAATTTCTTCATAAGCCGGACCGCGCAAGGTCTTGAGGTAGAGTTCCTCACGCTCAAGGCCGTCTTTAATGTTAGTGTTGCCAACCCGGATGGGGTTGTCGGGCGTCAGCCCGTAGCTTGAGTCGGTAGAAATCTGGCAGGAGGCCGCCTGAAGCTGGTCTAAAAAGCGCAGACTGGCAAGAAGCTTCGCGTAGGCATGTTGCCCGCTCGCCTGCCAGAGTGTGTCTGACTCCGTGCCATACGTAAAGGCTATCAAGCTGAAGCAGCGGGCATTTGGGAAAAATGTGGCAAGTTTCCCAACTACCGGTAGCTCTTCCAGCTGGCCGCTAAAGCCCACGGAAAGACCTGGCACGTTGTTGGTCATCAGCGCTTGCGGTTCGTCGGCCTGGAAGCCTGTCATCGAAGCGGCCATGCGGTCGCGTATCATGGTCAGACAATCGCTGGAACTGTGATTAATGCCGCCTTTTTCACTGTTAAGGTTCAGGTAAAGGCCGCTAAATTGATTGCCCATGGATGCCATATTGCCTGTTTGAGTGAATGGCAGCTTGTCTCCGCTGGCATTCCAGACCGCGATAGGTTGAAACGCGTAACCAGCCTCTTTGACGGTCACTTCTGGCCCGAGCAAAATAAAGCTGGCAGGGTCTGGCGTGGGGGTGGGCAAGGGGGTGCCTGTGGCCCCCAACGGCGGTACAAAATTAGGCAGTGGCGTGAAGGCAGGGCGAACTGGCAGGCCCGCACAAGCGGCCAGAATTAGCAGTGCAGAGAAAACAAGGAATGCGCTTACTGAACGAGGCGCTCTTTTCATAACCCAAGACCTGCGGAAATGATAAACCTGAAGGTTGTTAAATTCCAAATATGCTTCATGGTCTGAAGCCCCCAGGTAATGGGGTGGGCTCTGGGTAGCTGAGTTGGAAACTGGCAAGAATCTTCCGGAAGGTGGGCAGGAAGGCCTGCCAGGCTGCATCCTCGCCCAGGCCAACAAAGGCGATGGCATAAACGCTGCTATTGACCAATACTTCCCGGCCGGCCAGATAGCTGTCCTTCCAGGGCTTGCCAAAATCGAGCAGGACCGCGTTCATGCGGTCCACCGTGGTCTCGCCTCGATTGGTAACCTCATGGTCGTTATCGATAAGAGCTTCCAGGAAGGGTTGAAAATAGCCTTTGATTTGCTCCAGGCGGATATCCGTGTCCGGGTCAGTAACCGGTACTACCAGGATGTGAACCTGCAGTTCACCTTCAGCCCCTTTTGCATCGGGGGGCGTAAGTTTGAGTACATGCCCAGCTTCGTCGTAATCCGCGGACCAATCTTTGGGTATCTGCAGCGTATAAAGCCCTTCAGGGTTTTGGTATTCCGTAAGAGCAAGGGAGTCGCCTTCAGCCATGCAGGCAGAAAGCAGGGTGAAAAGCAGCATTAGCGCGTTGATGAGCTTGAAGCCAGGGTGTGATTGCATCCCATAAATTCTAACGCAATTGGCGGCCAGCAATCTGTCTGTGCCCATTATAATCAGGGGGTGATTGAAGGCGTTGACGAGATTATCTTTAGCAAGCGAAAACATATAACGCTGACGGTACAGCCGGGGGGCAAGACTGTACTGCGAGCTCCCTTACGGGCAAAAGAAGGCACTTTGCGGGCCTTCGTAGAAGCACAGGCTGATTGGATCACGCGCGCCCAGCGCCGCATGGCCAGCCTTCCATTGCCCCCGAAACCTTACCGCTTTGTGGAGGGTGAAGAGATCCTCTATATGGGGGCCAGGTACCCTCTGCATCTGGTCGAAAAACAGAAATCCGGGTTAACTTTCAAAGAAGGCCTGGGTTTTTGCCTGGCCAAAGGTCGTCAGGCGGATGGCGCGAAGCTGCTCGAAAATTTTATGCGGGCGGAGACCAGGCGGCTTTGCCAGGCCTACCTCAGCCATTATGCGGCCTTGAAAGGCTTTAAACCAGGCGCTCTGCGCATCAACAACGCCAAAACACGTTGGGGCAGCTGTTCAGCAAGAAATTCTCTCAACTTTTCGCTTCGGTTGGCGATGGTACCTTTGGCTTGTTTGGAATACGTGGTTGTGCATGAGCTTTGCCACACCCAATACCATAATCATGGGGCAGCCTTCTGGGGGCTGGTGGAGGAGGTGCTGCCTGCTTATAAGACACCGCGCGCCTGGCTGAAGAAATATGGCGGCAATCTGCCTCCGATTTCTTAACCACATGTGAGAATGCCTGCTGCAAAAAGCCCTTGACCATCAAGCCTGGGCGCAGAATCGCCAAAAAAGAGCTCCAATTGTTAAAAATCTTCCTAAATCGGAATCTTGAACCTTAAAAGATTCCGATTTTGACATCTTCCCTTTTCCAAAAAGACTGATATAGTATTGCCTATAAGTAGAACAAACATTCTATTTATCAGGAGGCAGCGTCAGTGCAACAACTAAACCCCACATTGAGAGCTCGCACGCAAACCCTCCGGGAGACGAAAATGCTCCCTGGCCAAGCCTGCCCTGCAAGGGCAGGCCGCTGCCAGAATGCAGATTCAACCGGAGCGGGAGAAGAGCTAAACTATCGCCAGATCCTGCGCAGCCTGATGGCACGCAACGCGGAAATTGACCCGCTCAGCCTGGCCGCGTGCTACACCAGCGCCCAGCGCTTGCAACTCGCAGAAACTGCTCTGCTTCGCCTGGATGACGAAATCGTTCTCCTCAGGCGGGAACTTCAAACCTTCCTGCATTTTGTTCGGCAAGGAAAGAGCGAAGCAGAACAGAAAGCTGCTGCCAGCGCATTGGAATTGTACGGGCGTACCTGCACCCGCATCGCCAACATCGTCAAAATCAATGTCAGTTTGCAGGCAGGGGGCGGGGATGAACTGGCTTCCCAACTTTTGCGGGCATTCGATACCGTAGCTTTTGACCCCATTTCCGAAACGGAGGCTGCTGATGGAAGCCATTAACCGCCTGCCGGGTTTACCCTCAGGATCAACGCTGGAATTAAAAGCCCTCAATGAATTGCGGGGCCTGCCCAGTCTGGCAACTTTCTGTGCCCCAGATAGCCGCCCGGCATTTTTGCGCAGCCTGCGTGAAGTGGATTACTTCACCGAAATCTTTGGCGGCATTCGCCTGCGTTCTTACCAGCGCGCGGTAGCTCATGCGGTGACCCGTTCCGTGCTGGAGAATTTAGGGCACAGTATTGTGGTCATGTTTCCACGCCAAACCGGTAAAAATCTGCTTCAGGCCGAGCTGGAAGTTTACTTCCTGGCCGTGTTTTCCAGTAAGGGGGCAGAAATGGTCAAGTTTTCGCCAACTTTCCTGCCGCAATCGGTCAATGCCATGCAGCGCCTTGAAACCGCGCTGGAGGCCAACCGCCTGACCCGGGGTCGTTGGCAAAAATCCGCTGGCAACCATTACAAACTCGGCCGCGCGCACCTCACCTTTCTTTCCGCCGCGCCTGAAAGCAACGTGGTCGGTGCCACAGCTTCCACTTTGCTGCAGCTGGATGAAGCCCAGGATATCAGCCTTGAAAAGTACGATAAGCAAATCGCCCCCATGGCCGCCTCCACCAACGCCACCCGGGTATTCTGGGGTACAGCCTGGACAGACCAGACCCTGCTGGCGCGTGAACTACGTGCAGCCCGGGCAGCCGAAAAACAGGATGGTCAGAGGCGCGTTTTTTGGATCAGCGCAGAAGCAGTGCGCAAAGAAGTGCCGGCTTATGGCAACTTTGTAGATGAAATTGTTTCCCGGCTGGGGCGCTCACACCCTTCGGTACGCAGCCAATATTTTGGGGAGGAAATCCAGGGGGCCGGCAGCTTGTTCACCCCGCAGCGCATGGGCTTGATGCAAGGTAATCACGCGGCGCTTCATTGCCCGCAGGCCGGCAAGGTCTATGCCATGCTGGTGGATCTGGCAGGCGAAGACGAAGCGCTGCGGAACGGCCCTGCTGAAAATGGGCTGGCAAACCCTGGGCGGGATGCCAGCGCGGTAACCCTGGTGGAAGTAGACACCCAGTGGCTGGCAGACAGCCTTTTCCATCGCCCACGCTACAAAGTGGTCTGCCGCTATCAGTGGGTTGGCCTCAGGCAGGCCGCCCTCTTCAGCCAGCTTTTGGACCTGGCAGAACATTGGCTGGCGCGCAAACTGGTGGTGGATGCCAGCGGTGTTGGCGCGGGTGTGGCTTCCTTTTTGCGGGACCACCTGGGAGAGCGCGTTCTGCCCCTGGTTTTCAATCAGAGCCTCAAATCCAGCCTGGGTTGGAATTTCCTTTCCATCATTGATACCGGGCGCTTTCAGGATTACTGCAGCCAGAGTGGGGATGCATTTGGGCTTGAGCAAAGCGCTCTGAAGACCAGCTTTGAACAGCAGCTGCTGGCCTGCCAGTATAAGGTAAACATTGGCCCTGAAAAAACACTGCATTGGGGCGTACCGGAAGGCGCCCGCGACCCGGGCAGCAGGCAACCGCTGCATGACGATTTACTCATCTCTGCCGCCATGACGGCGGTACTGGACGAACAGGATTGGGCTTGCCCCGTGGAACCCGTGTTGATAAGCGCGGCAGACCCAATCCGGGAAATGGAGGGAGCATTCAAATGAAGTACTTTATCCGTAATCACGAATTTGCGTTTGGGGTGGACCTGTCACGTTACAACGCCAGCGCTGACCTCAAGAACTGGCCGGATTTTGGCGCCATTGCCAGCCATGAGCCCAAGGTGGAATTTATCGGCCTGCGCACCGGGCAGAGTTGGGGTTATACCGACCCGGCCTTTGGGCATTTCTACAAGGAGGCGGAAGCCCTGGGGCTCTGCATTCTGCCTTATCATGTCATCTTCCCCGGGGAACCCGCCCTGCGGCAGACGGACGCCTTCCTGAAAATATTGGACGGGATTGACCTTGAAAGCCTGCGCCTGGTTTTGGACCTCGAATTGGATCACGGCCAGACCCGGGCAACCATCACCAACATGCTGATTTGCTGCCTTGAGCAGCTAAAGATAGAGACCGGCCGCTACCCGATTGTATACTCACGCGCCAGCTGGGTCGACCGTCACCTGCACGCGGAGGAACTGCCGCGGGTGGACTGGTGGCTGGCCCAATACTACTACCGCAAGCCCTATCCAGAGTACACCTTTGAGTATCCTTGCCCGCCGGCTTTGCCAAAGGGGGTTGGAAGCTGGTTGATCCACCAGACCGCGGAGCGCGCGCCTGCCATCGGGGGCTTGGGCACCTTCATGGATTATGACCGCTGGAACGGCGGCTCGGACGCCCTGCAAGCCTATTTCGGCCGCTCTACACAGTTGCAAGGAATAGCCTGCCCGCTGGACGGCCTGGATTGCCCGCGCAGGGATTGGCCAATGGCGGATTGCTGTAAACCCGCTGACAAATTGCTGGAGAAAGTTGCGGTGGAGGCATAATGGCTAAATTTTCGAAGCTGCAGTCTGCCTGGCAAAATACCTTCCAAAAACGCAGCCAGTTGGCCATTGAGGAAACCGATAATACCTTTTTAGTCGGCAGCCGTGCTCTTGGTGAAAACCCGCTGGACCGCCCGGTCTATGACCGGCGCGCGGTGCTGGAAGAATGTCTGAATGCCTGGCGCTTCAACCCGCTGGCAAGGCGCCTGGTGGAACTTACCAGCCAGTACGCGGCTGGAGGCGGCATGACCTGGCGCTGTGACCACCCTTATACCAGCGCATTTTTGAGAAGTTTCTGGAATGAGCGTCTGAACCGCTTGGACCTGCGTTTGAACGAATTTTCAGATGAATTGGTGC
>WOZB01000117.1 GCA_011620445.1 Anaerolineaceae bacterium
ACCGGCAATGTTGTGCACTTTACTGATTACATAGGGGGTGGATATATCGATATCACATCTGCATCGGTTACGGTAAACGGGCAGACAGTTTCTTTACACAACCCATCGGCGTATAGCGGTAACTATAACTGTGCGCCAGCTACGAATACCCCCACGGATCCACCGACCAATACCCCCACGGATACGCCGACCAATGCCCCGACTAATACACCGACCAGTACCCCCACGCATACCCCCACGAATACCCCGACCAATACTCCCACGGATACTCCGACCAATACTCCAACTAGCACCCCCACAGACACTCCTACTTCAACCGCGACCTCAACTGCAACCCAGGTAGTTGATGAGACTCCGGTTCTGCAACCGACTTTGCCTCCGACAGCGACGACTGTTCCAACTGCTACATCTACAACGGTTCCGACCGCAACCTCAGCTCCCACGGAGACCCCGGTTCTTCAGCCCACGGTGCCTCCAACAGCTACATCAACCATCGCCCCCACTGCAACCACTGCTCCTACGGCAACGTCTCCCATTATCGAAACCCCGGTTTTGCAGCCTACAGTAGTTCCTACCAATACGTTAGCTCCTACTAACACCTTGGTTCCTACCAATACGGTTGTTCCTACCAATACGCTGGTTCCAACCCGAACTAATGCTCCGAGCCTGACCGCGACTACTGGACCTACATCTGTGCCGCAGAAAGCCCCTGTTACTGGTGGCCCATCCAGCCCAGCATTATTGCAAGCAGGCGCTCTGATTATGGCCCTCATTTCCATCGGATCATTCGTCTTATTACAGAAGAAAGTTGACTAAAATGGGACGAAAACTGCTGAGAGTACTTAGCATCAGCACTGGTGTTGCGGCAATTATCCTGGGGCTCTTAGTGTTCCAACACTATCAGCCTCAGGTGGCCGCGTCCATACCCATTGAGCAGCGTCCCAGTGATCCGTTTTTCACCACTGCGGTCTCCGAACCCAAGCCTGTCCTTACAGCCAATGTGGCACCGACAGCTGGACCTACCGGTAATGCCGTAAAGAAGAACTTGCTCCTTAGGCCTTTGCCCACCCCCGCTCCTACAATCCCATGGATGGAATTTAACAAGATCAGTATTTTGGATCAACCAACGGTGATGACTATACAGCCCGCTTGTGGGGATAAGGCATTTTCCTCCCCAGAGTTCAAAGTGCTGCCCTGGACCCCAGACATTTTTGACAAAGGCGAATTTGATATCAGCAAGGGCACCGCTGTCGCCTGGGAACACCTGGGCTACACAGGCTTATGGATTCACTCTGGCATGGATTGGGCAGGCAATCCGTTGGCTGCTGCCCCTCTACAGAATTACCTCGAGAAAATTGATACCTGGCGCAAACGTAGCCCGGAGGAATTTAACCAGAAAGCGGCTGATTGTCTGATTGGCGGAAAAGTGAGTCTCCAACTGGGTGATCAACTCTTGGAAGGCAAGGTAACGTCTATCGTTCGGATTCAAGCCCCCGATGTGGAAACTGTTTCCACGCACGTCATGGATCTGGTGCCTTACCTGGCCAAAACTTACCCAGAAAGCGGCTTTGATAAAATTAAAGCGCCAGAATTGTTGCTCTACTTCTGTGGGCGGTTGCTTGCAGGCGAAACACCGGACTATAGCATTCCTGACTATTCCCGCACCCGCATTATTGTGGCCATCGATTTCGGCTCTTAAGAGTTAGATAGCTTTTCTATAAGTGCGTCGAGGAATTAATATTTTGTCCTTTTGACAATAATTTAGATTCTAAGAAAAACCAATCCAGGAAAAAAGTACTGCCACTAAATCCGGACGTGTAGGGCGGATGATATAATCAGCCCTATCTTTCGGAGGTAGAAATGGCCGACTTTATTGGCTATACAGAAATCAACGCTGCCAGTGATTACATCAAGGCGCGCATTCAAGAATTACCGGAAATTGGCATTATCCTTGGTTCTGGCTTGGGAGGACTTGCCAATTCTATCGAAAATCCTGTAGTCATCTCCACCAAAGAAGTTCCTGCATGGCCAATTTCCACGGTGCCGGGGCATGAAGGCAAGTTGGTCTTTGGCAACCTGGACGAAAAGAGAGTGATGGCGCTGCAAGGACGCGTGCACTATTACGAGGGACACCCGATTTCCAAAATTGGTCTGCCTATTCGAGTCATGCAGCGCTTAGGTATAAAAATATTGATATTGACCAATGCAGCAGGTGGGCTTAACCCCGAATTCCACGCGGGAGACGTGATGGTCATGCGCGACCACATTGCTTTTATGCAGTTTGGTGGAGAAAACCCACTGCGCGGCCCGAACCTGGACGAGTTTGGACCGCGTTTTCCGGATATGAGCCAGGTTTACGACCTGGAACTGGCAGATCTGGCAGTAGCCGCCGCAAAGCAGGCTGGCATTACCGTCAGAGAGGGTGTGTATGTCTGGTTGGCAGGTCCTTCCTTTGAATCGCCCGCAGAATGCCGCTTTTTGAGAGCTGCCGGGGCAGACTCGGTGGGCATGTCCACCGTCCCGGAGGCCATCGTAGCCAAACATGGCGGCATGCGCATCCTGGGCCTATCTGGAATTACCAACAAAATTGACATCAGCGGTAAAAACGCGGCCACACATGAAGAAGTGCTGGAAGCCGGTATAAGCCTGGCCCCGAAAATGACAAAAATTATTCACGGAGTGCTCAAGGCTATCTAAGCCCTGAACACTGATTATTGACTTCATGACAGCTGTTATTCGCTTTCTCGCGCAACTTGAGATTCCCATCTACATTCTCTTGGGGGTCGTAGCCGTCATTTATTTGCGTCGGCTGATGATCTCTCTCGAAGAACGACGGATGTCTGTATTCGGTCTTGAAAAGGATGCTGCCCAAACAAAAATCACCAAGGCCACCACAATTTTGATCCTGATAGGTTTGCTTACTATGGCAGAATTTGTCATTGCCACTTTTCTGTCAGAAAAACTGAGCCAGGAAGTGGCCTTTGGCGCGCCAACAGTTGCGGTCACCCGCACAGCAACTTTGACGGCAACCCCAGGGGAAGCGCCCGAGGATGCAACAGAAACTCCAACCCCTTATCCCCAGGCTAATCTGGAAGGCATTGATAGCAATTGTGTTCAAGGAATTCTGGAAATCTCGGAACCGAAACACATGGCCACTGTCTCGGGAGTGGTGGAAATTATTGGGTCGGTGAATACACCCGCCTTCGGCTCGTATGAATATGAATTTTCATTGGTCGGCAGACCCAATTGGCAGACCGTAGCAGCGGGCAGTGAGGTGAGAGTGAATAAAAGCCTCGGATTCTGGTACACGAACACTCTCGAGCCCGGCAACTACATGCTGCGCCTGAATGCACTGGATAATCAAGGCAAGCCGCAGTATGCTTGTGTGATTATCGTGAAAGTAGAAAGTGTGGAGTAAACATGGCTAAGATGCAGATTACCAGGGGGCATACTGATGACTGGCCTTCCCTCTTCAGCATGGATGCCAGTTCCAACAGTGAATACTCATACAAAGTGGAAATCTCTCGTGAAAACGATAGGTATGGCATTGATTTGTCAAGGTTCAGATTACCACGCACGATTGGGTTAAGCTATCCCAAAGACAAAGCCACTTTGCTCAATCAGCTTTCGATAGTGGAAGTGGTTTTAATTGGGAAGATTCAAAACGAAGCGATTGCCTTTACATGCCTGGATGGCAAAGTTTTTCCGGATACAGTCCAAGTAACCGATCTGGTTGTTATGGAGAGTGCCAGGCTAAATGGCATTGCGACGATTTTACTGGTGGCCGCGGAGAAATGGGCCACTGAGAGGAAATTGCATCGCCTCTTTATGGCGATTCCCTTGCGCAATGACCCGATGATTTCACTTGCCAGAAAGCTGGGCTACAGTTTCTGCGGTTTTATGTCTTCATATTTTCAAACCAGTGAAGACGCCCTTTTTTATGAAAAACGGATCGGTTAACGCCTGATATGCTACCTGCCTTGATTAACGTCAGTAATGTCCTTGAGGTCCTCTACCAAATCTTGACGGCTGGGGTATCTATCACCGCTATAGCCCTCCTCATGTACGCGACCAATTTCAACTTTCGGGATCGGATAGTTCTAACTTTTGGCTTAATCCTGATCTGCGTGGTTTTGATTTACTCAGGCGAAACCTTAGCCGCTGTGGCCAATGACCCAGATACGATTACTTTATTTTTGCAAATCAAATGGACCGGCTTAGTGCTTTTGCCTGCTGCTTATCTGCATTTTTCCGGTGAACTGCTCACCCTGACTGGCCGGCCCAGCCGGGGACGCAGACGGAGGATGGAAATCCTGATTTATGGGGTCTCAATAATCGGCGTTGTGCTGGTCTGGGCTGGCATTATTGTTGGCCGTTTGGCCCCAACCAGGCAGCCGATGGCTTATTTGGTGCGCAACGATGTCACTTTTGGGTTTGGTCTTTACTATCTATTAGTAATGGCTATGGCCTCCTACAACCTGGTACGCGCGTATCTTCGGGGCAAAACTGCTTCCACCAAGCGGCGCTTACTTTACCTTTTGGCTGGAGCAGCTGCGCCGGCACTCAGTGCCATCATCTTCATGTTCCACGGCAACCTCTTCTTTGCTCAATATCCGGATATTTTCTGGGTGGTTTCCAGTTTAGGGGCAGGTTTAACTGTTCTGTTTATCATCCTCATGGCATACGTGGTCTCGTTTTTCGGGGTCACCTGGACCGACCGGATTATCCGAAACCGTTTATTCCGCTGGTTGCTTCGTGGACCTTTTGTAGCTGCCATCACGCTTGGCTTGACCACAATTGTACGAAGAATAGGTGCGGAACTTGGCGATCCTTATATTGCTTACGTACCATTGGTTATGGTGGGCTCGATCATCGTGCTCGAGTTCCTCATTAATGTTTTTTCGCCAAAGGTTGAACAATGGCTCTTCAAGGATGGCGAACAGGAAGATTTGAAGGTTATCCAGACCCTCAACGAGCGTATGCTGACCATGACGGATCTGCAGCAATTCCTCGAAACCGTGGCGGCTTCAGTTTGCGACCGATTACAAGTTTCTCATTGCACAGTCGCTATCCTGGAAGCGGGAAAAGTGAAGCAGGTGATTGTCACTGGTGAGAGACGCACCAGGGGAAACATCAGAATCGACCAAAGTGTTGTGGATCTGGTGCAGGAAAACCTCAATACCTCGGAAGGTTTCATCGAGGCAGAAGGTGTGGGCTACCTGCCTTTGGTGGTGACAAACGGCATCGGAATTGACCTCGGCAAGGAAACCCTGGTTGGTATTTTGGCGGCCCCGTTATCGAGTGGTGCGGTTATTGATGACGACCAGCTGGAAGCTATCAGCCTCCTGGCAGAACGCGCTGCATTGGCAATCAGGGACCGGCAGTTGCAGGGACAGATTTTGAAATCGATCACATCACTTCAGGAAGAAGTTGACATTATTCAAGAAATGCGGGCAACGGCCAGCTTTGAGCCGGAGATAAAGCTTGAAGTTCAAAATCGAGTAGTTCAGCCTGATTTTGCCACTTGGGTGAGGGATGGATTGACCCATTATTGGGGCGGACCCAAGCTGACAAACAGTCCCTTGCTGGAGCTGAAGATTGTTCAGAAATCCGGATTGAATCAAGATGGAAACCGCACGAACGGCTTGCGGAGCGTCCTGAAAGAGGCCATTGAAAGCACAAAACCTCAGGGTGAGCGAAAATTCACGAGCGACTGGCTGCTATATAACTTGCTGGACATGAAGTATATCCAAGGCAGGAAAGTTCGGGAAATTGCCCACAAATTGGCGATTTCCGAGGCCGACCTCTACCGCAAACAGCGGGTGGCGATTGATGCTGTCGCGTTGAATATTCTGGAAATGGAAAACAATACGGGTAGCCCAGGCCAGCCTGAATTAGATACTTCAGGACCCACCCATTAGTCTATCCTGGCGTCAATTTGGCATGGAAACTGCATGTATTTCCTTGAATATTGCCATATTCTGACGGAGAGACCATGATTCACAGTGAAACACGTAAAGCCAATCCAAGGAACCGGCGTGAGGACATGCCGCAAGATTTACGGCCGATCCCGCCAAGTGAACTGCTCAATCAAAAGAGCGCGATGGCAAACCGTGTCACCAGGCTAGTTTGGGATATTTTTGGATTAGCACTGGTTGTTTCCGGATTAATTGCCCTCCTGGGGGTATTCGGCATTAGCAAAGGTTCAAGCCTTAACACGCTTGTACAATTGATGAGCCGCTTTTTTGGCATTGGTCGTTTTGTATTGCCAATAGCAGTTATTGACACCGGCAGGTTAATCCTGGTTTGGCGTAAGGATCCGGGTACACAAATGCACGTGGGCAAAGTGGTAATGATTGAGCTTGGCATCCTCTTGTTCCTGGGTGCTGCTTCGGTTTTCTACGGGGACACAATCGAGATGGTCGAGAGCGGCCAAAGCGCTGGAGGTATCGTTGGTTGGGGCATAGGCCAACCGCTTAACAGCATTATGGGCTGGGTGGCCGCAGGTCTTTTATTGGCGTTTTTTACTTTTTTCCTGTTCATGGCAGGTTTTGATGGATTTGGTGCGTTGGAACATTGGGCGCTCAAACAAGTGGAAGAACCCATCACCTTTGAGATCCCGGAAAATTTCCAGGCACCCATTCCAACCTCTGTGAGGGTCAGTATAACTGCACAATCAGAAAGGCTCAATTCAATTAATGTACCCACCGACAGGATCGCGGACGGCGAAACGCATCTAAAAATCCAGACACCAAAAGAACAAATCGGCTTGCCTTTGAAGTATAAAATAGGCGGCAAATTGAACCATTTTGACGAAAACAAGCCAAAAACCCAGCTACCTGTGAAGCGTTCCAATGAACTGCCGCCCCTCAGCCTCCTGGAAGAAGAAAAAGTGACGGTTGCCAACCAGGCAACCATCAATATGACTGCCGGCTTGATCGAAAGAACACTGGCTGATTTTGGTATTCCAGCGAAGGTGGTTGGTTACCGGGTTGGCCCTGCGGTGACCCAGTATGCAGTCGAACCCGGTTTTATGGACAAAGCCAACTCGGACGAGAAGCAGAAAGTGCGCATTTCGCAAATTTCCACCCTGAACAAGGATCTGGCGCTGGCTTTGAAAGCTGAGAGGCTGCGCATTGAAGCCCCGGTACCTGGGAAGTCTTATGTGGGAATTGAAGTGCCAAATGCAGTTCACGAAGTAGTGCATTTAAGACCTTTGCTCGAATCCGAGGCCTTTACGCGGGCGAATTCTCCACTGGCGGTGCCACTGGGCCGCGATGTGAGCGGGCAGCCGCTGGTTTCGGACCTTTCCAGCATGCCCCACCTGCTCATTGCGGGT
>WOZB01000097.1 GCA_011620445.1 Anaerolineaceae bacterium
TGGGGTTGGGAGGTTGATAAGGGTCAGGTATTCTTCGGCAGCCCATCCTGTGCGATTTTTGTCGTAAGGCGCAACCAATTGCCACCAGGTAAAGGCGTTGTTTTCCACCGGGCCGCCAATTATCTCAAAAACTTCTTCGTCCATGGCGATGAACTGGGTGAGTGAGTCTGTAGTTGCGCTCTGCCGGATGCGCAAGCCTGCTCCCCCGGTGTTAGAAACTTTGGCATAAGCGCCGATGCCCATAATACCAGGAGGAGGCCCCAATACCGTTGTTGGTGTGGGTGTAAAGATACTGGTTGGAATAATGGTGATAGGGGTTTCAGTTGGCGCAGGCAATATGGTCAATGCGGGGGGCGTGAGTGTCATTTGAACAGCTTGCGCCTGTAGACCGCCTAAACGCAAATAAAGGTATCCCAGGCCGAGTAATAACGCCGCAAAGAGCACAACTCCGAGATATGCCAGAGGATGAATCTTTGGTTTTGAGGCTTGGTTTGTCATAATCTGATGGCAATTATATCAGCGTCAAAATGCAGCTTGTCTGCCTGTAAAAATATAGAAATGGCAGGTGGTAAAATCGCTCTATGCTTTTGAGGAAAAAGAAGAAGAAACGCGCCAACTGGCGGCCTTTAACCGCGTCCATCGGAGCTGCCTTCATACTTGCAGCTATTGTATTGACACTGATTGACTTCGCCAATTTTGGAGGCAGCGAAAACCTCTACCCGGCCGGGTTGCGGATCGGGGGCATACCGGTAGGCAATCTCAGCAGGGCAGAAGCCGAAGCGCGCCTGGAAGGCAGCTTCAAGATTCCCGTGGAATTGAACTATCGGGGGGCACGCATGCAATTCGCGCCGGAGACTCTCGGCTTTCAATTGAACGCTAGCCAGGTGTTGGATTCCTTCGAATCTTCCAAGGGAAAAACCCTCAAAGCGGAATTGTGGTGGCAACATTTATGGGGCCGAGTATCTGAAAACAAGGCCATGAATATTGATTTACATCCCAATATCGACGAAACAGCTATCCGCACCTTGATAGAACAGGAAATCCAGCCGCGTTACGATCAAAAAGCGTATGCGCCTTACCCACTACTCAATACTACTTATTTTGAACCTGGCAATCCGGGATGGAAAATCGCCGATCCTGAGCAAGCCGCAGCTGCAATTCTGGCAGCCCTGACCTCACCTACTAATCGACAGGTGACCCTCGACATCGTCGATCTGCCCGCTCCGAGCCTTGACCCCAAGTTGCTTGAAGTAGCCCTCAAAGTGATCATCCAAAATGAGGGTTTTGATGGCATTGTAGAAATCTACACGCAAGATGTAGGCAGCGGAGAAATCCTGCACATGGCACAACAGGCCTACCAGGCGGTGCCAGTCGACATTGCATATTCAGGCGCATCCACGATTAAAATCCCGATTGCAGTCTCTGTAATGCGCCATCTGAATGGCGATTTGCCAGGTTTGGCGGAGGGTTGGATTTTGCAGATGCTGACTAAATCGCTCAACCCACCGGCAGACGCGCTGATGAAAACTTACCTTGATGAGACCCTCGGGCCGCTTTTGGTCACCCAGGATATGCAAGACCTGGGATATCAAAATACCTTCCTGGCCGGCTATTTCGCGGATGGCAGCCCATTGCTGCAGCGCTTTACAACACCTGCTAATTCGCGCGGCGATATCAATATTAATCCTGACGATTACAATCAAACAGTCCCTTCTGAGATTGGCGATTTGCTGGCCCGCATTTACCAATGTTCCATCGGTGCACCAGAGGAGAAAGGCCTCTATAAAGGCCAAATTGGCCAAGCAGCCTGCCAGCATATAGTTACCGTGATGAGCCAGAATATGATGGGTGCCTTGATCGAAGCCGGCCTTCCGCCTGGTCAAGCCATTGCCCATAAGCACGGTTGGATCTCAGATACGGACGGGTTGCTGCACACCATCAGCGACGCTGGTATCATCCTGGACGGGGAAAAAACTTACGTTGAGGTCATTTTTATCCACTCGCCGCAGCAGATAATCTTTGACACGGGCAGTTACCTCGTTGCACGGCTCTCCCAATGCATCTATAATTCCAAACATATCGATAATCAAACCGCTTGGTTGGGAGAATAACAGGCATGAGACTGATCCTTACGCATGATCAGGCAGATCTAGACGCGATTGCCTCGCTGATGGCTGCCAAACTGCTGGACCCTGAAGCCTATGCCGTGCTGCCAAAAGCGCTTAATGTGGACGTACAGGCTTTTCTGAGCCTCTATGGCCGGGAACTTAAGTATTCTTCATTGGATGATTTGCCATGTGAGAACGCTGAGAGTGTCTTATTGGTGGATACCCAGACCATGGCAACTCTTAAACCGATTACCCCCAATACCAGCGTGAGGGTCATTGACCACCACCCCCTAAAAAAGTCCATCAAAGCTGATTGGCAGGTAGAGATAGGCAATACGGGGGCTTGCACAACTCTATTGCTGCGTGAAATACGGCAAAAGAACCTGCCTCTCAGCATGATCCAGGCTACCCTGCTGCTGTTGGGCATCTACGAGGATACTGGCTCCCTAACCTACACGACTACCACACCTGAAGACGTTTACGCAGCCGCCTGGCTGCTGGAGAATAAAGCGGATTTGAACCTGGTAGCCAAATACCTGGAGACCCCTCTCTCGAGCAGCCAAAAAAGTCTCTTTGACCGCCTGCTTAAGACCACTGAAACGGTGGTGATTGAAGGCAAAACGTTGCTGATCGCGCGGGCGGATGCCCAGGATATGCAGGATGAAATTTCCACGGTTGCCCACAGTTTGCGCGATTTCTTTGCTACGGATGGACTGGTCATTCTGATTGCCACCCGACAAGGTGTGCGCATCGTTGGTCGATCGAATACGGATGAAGTGGATGTGGCTAAACTGGCGCGCAAATTTGGCGGTGGCGGCCATCTGCGGGCGGCTTCAGCGCTCGTCCACCAGGAGCGTCATGCCTCCCCTGACTCAGTCAACAAGCTCCTGGATGAGTTGTATCGGCAGATTATTGATTTCCTCCCTCAAATTGTTACCCGCGGCCTCACGATTGCCGACATCATGTCGCAATCGCCCCTGGTGCTTGACCCGGATATGCCTGTCAGTGAAATTCAGGAGCTGATGATCCGTTACGGCTTTGAGGGTTTCCCGGTTGTGGAGAATGGCCAGGTTATCGGCCTGGTAAACCGCCGGTCTGTTGATCGCGCCATTGCCCACAAACTACTGACCGACGCCCGATCTATAATGAATTCCGGCCGGGTCAGCATTGAAACCACTGCCAGCCTAAATGATTTACAGGACCTGATGACTCAAAGCGGCTGGGGGCAAATCCCTGTGACTGAGAGTGGACAGATCGTCGGTATCGTTACACGCACAGACCTAATGAATGCTTCCCGGGAGAAAGAGCTTATCCGTGATCAACCCAATCTGGCTAAGCTGCTTGAGGAAGGTTTGACGGCTCCACACCTGGCCTTGCTCCAACTTCTCGCGGACGAAGCCAAGGAGATGGGCTTACCTATCTATGTTGTAGGCGGCTTTGTGAGAGACTTAATCCTGCATCAACCCTGCCTTGATTTTGATGTGGTGGTTGAAGGCGACGCGATTGCTTTTGGCCGCCATTTGGCCAAAAAATACGGTGGAACTGTTGTCAAGCATGAGACCTTCGGTACTGCAAAATGGACAATTGCAAACGAAAAAACCAAAATTTTAGCAGTCCTCGGGGAAAGAACAAGGGCAACACCTGATGATTTACCCGGTTCGATTGACCTAATCAGCGCGCGTAACGAATATTACACGCAACCTGCTGCCCTACCCACCGTGCAACCCGCCGATATCAAGCTTGACTTGCGCCGCAGGGATTTCACCATCAATACCCTGGCTGTGCGCCTGGACGGGGAGCATTTTGGTGAGTTTCAGGATTACTGGGGAGGTTATGAAGACCTCAATGACGGTTTGATCAGGGTGCTGCATACACTTTCTTTTGTGGATGACGCCACTCGTATCCTGCGGGCAGTGCGTTTCGCCGCGCGCTTTGGCTTCGAGATTGAGGCACGCACCTTGGAACTGCTAAAGGAGGGGCGTAAACATTTGCGGGAGATTACGCCCGCCAGGCTGCGCAATGAATTGGATTTGATCTTCACAGAAACCTCCCCCCTGGATATCTTGACTCGGTTGCATCAATTGGGGGTGCTGGAGGCTATTCATCCCGGTCTGGGATTGACCCCTGAGGCAGAAACAGCGCTCGCGGAATTGAATCATGGGGATCCCAGCCCTGAATGGCAAGTAAAGGTGCCCGCATCCAATCATCTCAGCCTTCGGCAAGCACTTGGCTACATTTTTTGGTTGGGCAACATCAGGCAAAGCAACCTCTTCGCCTTCCACGCAATCCTGAACCTGCCGACCTGGCTGGAAACAGCTATCCAGGCTTACCGGGATTTAATACAACAATCTGAAGATCTGCTGAAAGACAAACCCAGCCGGGTGACCTCAAAACTGGATACATTACCCGCGTTGGCAGTCTACGCCGCCTATCTCTCGAGTCAGCAGCCAGCTTTCAGGGACCTCCTCAAGCGCTACACGACAGAATTTCGGCGGGTCAAGCCGCATATCGGAGGTAAAGCCCTGATAGCCGCGGGTTTGGCTCCTTCAGTGGACTTCTCCACCATCCTGAAGAAACTGCGGGATGCTCGTTTGGATGGAGAAATCCAGACAGATGCTGAAGAAGAGGCTTACTTCCAGGCATTGCTAAAGGCAAAATGATTCCAACGGAAGAAGCAAGTTTTCAAACTTCCTCAGGGGATAAAATTCAGCTAAGGCTGCTTGAAGAAGCAGACCTGCCTGAACTGGAGTGGGAAGGGCGCTATAGCCACTTCCGCAAACTTTACCAACAACACTACAAGAACTTCCTCGCCGGTTCCACGCTCATCTGGGTGGCGACGGATAAGACCGACAAGGTGATTGGCCAGGTTTTCATTCTGCTTTACTCCAATGATAAAGAGATCGCAGATGGCAAGCAGCGGGCCTATCTTTTCTCATTCCGCATTCGCGAAGAATGGCGCGGGCAGGGTATTGGCAGCTTTATGATGCAGTTTGTGGAAGATTACCTGCGCCAAAAAGGGTTTTCATGGCTGCGCCTGAACGTTGGCAAAACAAATCTGGCTGCGATTGAAATTTACAGGCACCGCGGCTATCGCATTATGGGCCCGGATTCCGGTATATGGCGTTATGAAGACAATAATAACAAGTGGCAGACGGTTTATGAACCCGCCTGGCGCATGATCAAAGATCTCAGATCAGAAAGTTAATCCGTTTCGTCAAGAATTTGGAAGGCCGAGCCTTTTCGCTAGCGTATCGGTCAGTTCGGTAATGTCGGCCTCGGACAGGCTAGCCGGGATAGTCAGCACGTTTTGGTGCTTGCTTGTGGAAAGCTCCAGTCCCTGACTGGTTAATTCGAAATTGGTAATTTCATCGACATGCAAGATGAGTTCTGGCATGCCAGGAGTATTTTGCTTGATTGTCTCGCCGTCCCACTCCAGCGTATATTCATCAATGTTGCGCTGCGCCTTACGAATAGCATTTGCCATGTAGTAAAGCAGCAAGCCTACAATAATTGGCAGCCACCACAAAGCTGAAAGCGGCAGTTCTCGGATGGTGATAAAAGCCAATGCGCTGACGATAAGGGCGAACGTCGTGCCCCAATACAACCTGAGGATGGTTCGGCGTTCCCCAGGAAATTTGGCAGGATCCATGCGGTAGATTTTGACTGATTTTAGTTTCATTGTGTCAGTTCGCGGGTGTCAGGCTGCCGCCGCCTGGCAGGCTGTAAGTATTGCCGCCCAGGGAAGGGCTCTGGATGGGGTCATAATAAAGGGTGAAACCGTTGCCGGTGATTCCCTGAACGGTGTTACCGGATATTGTAATTCCGATGAGACGGTTGACATATGAATTCCCGGTCAAAGTCCAGGAACTGGAGGAATCCATGGTTAAAGAAATAAAGCGGGCGGTGCGCTGTTGATTGATAGCCCCGGTCAGCTCGGTACCGCTTGTTAATGTCAGTGAAACCGAACTGAGGCGATCGGCACTGATATTGCCGCCGACAATCATGTCCACAAGGCTAAGCGAAACCGTTCCGCCGTTAGCACCAATCTGACCCCATTCCTGGTTTCCCGAGGCCAGCAGGAATGTGTCTGAAGTAATTTTCAATTCAACGGCTTTAAGAGTTACTTGTGCTTGCGTGTTGGTTGCGTAGAAAAGCGGCGCCTGGATACTGAGCGTACTCAGACTGCCGCCCTCTGCGGAAAAATTGCTGTTGCCGGCCAGGCTCTGGGTTAGGCCAGAACGGTATAAGAAAATGCCATTTTCCAAAGCTGAGGAAGTGGCTGTAACGTTTCTGAAGGCAATTGTACTGGTGCCATCCACTTGGGCAATGCCTGCTGCGCTTGCAGAACAGGCGTTGCCGTCGGCAAAAAGTGTGCCCTGTGAAAGGTAACATGGGGATTCGTTACCTGAAGTGGTGACCTTTCCGCCGCGGATGCTGAGAGAACCACCTCCCTGGCCCACCATTATGCCGGGGGAATCCTCTCCACGGGTTTCAACCTGAAACTCGGTAAGTTCAGCCATTGCTCCGGATGCTACGACGACGCCGGGGCTGGAGGGAGAGAGCGTTTCAAATGTTCCACTGCTGATGGTCAGCTGGGCACCCTGGCCGAGAGCAAAAGCTCCGCTGGCTGAAGTGCCGTCCGTTGTCAGCCTGGGATTATCCAGCCGTAAACGGCTGTTGGCCCTGACAAGACAGGCTGAATTCAAACCATAAAGTTGAGAATTGGTTTTTGAGGAGGATGTGCCAGCTTTCTGGATACGTGGATTGACCAGGCCAAGCGTGGCACCATTGCTGACATAGACGCTGGTTTCGTCGGAATCACCAGCTATAAAATTTTGATTTTCGAGGATGGAGCTGCCCGTATTCAGAAAGAACACCGGTTTGATTGAAGCTAATCCTTCTTCTTCATCTTGCGCCGCAGTGCTCGGGGTCGGGCTGCCATTTGCCTGGGTTGGAGAAGGCGATTGGCTTGGGCCGGAAACTGTAGGCTGCTGAGTTTCGAGAGGCAACTGAGGAATTGAAGTGGGTTCAGCCTGCCCGGAGGTCGGCGTTTCCAAGGCTAAGGTAGCCATCGGCGGAACGGTTTTCACCAGCGTGGCGATACTGGTGGGGATGCCGGAACTGGAGATATTAACTGTGCATGCAAGATTAGAACAGCACAAGAAAATGCATATGAATAAGAGCGCTATTTTTGGCATGAACTTCATAAGGTTAAATCCTCGGG
>WOZB01000114.1 GCA_011620445.1 Anaerolineaceae bacterium
TTGGTCAGGTTATACACGGGGGGTCAGCCGTCGTGTCAGTGCCCAAAAGGATAATCAGCTGAACATTGTAGCCCAACAGCTTACCCTGGCTTATGATGACATTGAAAATAACCAACTGGACACTGCCAAACAGCGTATTGAATACATTCTGGAAATCTATCCAGATTTCCCTGGGGCGCAAGAGATGCTGGTTGATATACAGATGAAGTTGGGGTTACCAACCCAGGCAGCACCTACCCTGGCATTACCGCCCACAGAGACCCCCGAGGGGCCGACACCCACTCCTGATCTACGTGGGGTCGAAGAACTTTTTAACGCCACCAAAGTCCTGGTCGATGAACAGAAATGGGCTGAAGCCTTGGTCAACATCCTGAGCTTAAGAGAACGGTATTACGATTACAAAACTGCCCAGGTGGATGGTTTATATTATGTCTCGCTGAGAAATGACGGGATCAATAAAATTTACAGCGGCAAGTTGGAACAGGGTATTTGGGAATTGAATGAAGCCGCTCAAATTGGAGCACTAGACAACCAGGCAGCTGGCGCAATTACTCTGGCGAACATGTATGTAACCGGCGCCAGTTACTGGGATAATAACTGGCCTGAAGCCATCCGCATCTTTGACGAATTGCGCCAAACCTATCCCAACCTGACAGATGCCACCGGAATGAGCACCACTGAACGATATCGCGTGGCTCTGTACAAACAAGGCGCTTTGTTTGCTGCTCAAAATGATTTCTGCACGGCTTTTGATTATTACCAGAGATCGCTGGCAGTTGCACCTGATCAGCAAATAGCTGCCCAAGCTACGATTGCTGAGACAGAATGCAATAAACCTGCTCCAACGGCGATTGTCTCACCTACGATAGTAACGCCTGATGCAGTCATTACGGAGCCCCCTGTAGTTGTGCCCAGTGAAACACCTGCAACACCTGAACCGACTGCCGAGTCTACTGCTATTCCCTGACCAGAAAAAAGTAATTTCGGAAAAACCCGGGCAACCGGGTTTTTCTTTGCCTGATTATTCTTCTTAATCGACTTGTTCCGCGTAGAGATCAGGCCCTGTTACCCCAGTAACACGCACCTTGATAAATGGGTCTCCAGTTTCCTGCCCGCTCGCAATCACCAGACCATCCACTTCAGGTGCATCCCGCCATATCCGTCCGACTAAAATGTTTTGGTCTGGGTCTGCACCCTCGATGAGCATATCCAGTTCACTACCGACCAGCAGGCTTTGTTTCTTCAAAGATAGCTTGCTCTGCAGCTCCATTAATTCCAACCTACGGGCTTCTTTAATGGCTTGAGGGATCGGGTCTCCCAAAGACTCGGCAGGGGTGTTCTCCTCCGGGCTGTAGGTGAAAACGCCCAGATGATCAAATTGCATTTCCTCTACGAATTCCTTGAGAATGTTGAAATCCTGCTCCGTTTCGGTGGGAAAACCAACAATCAGGGTTGTGCGTACCACCAGGTCCGGAATTTGCCTACGCATGTTGGCAATGGCATTGCGCACCCAATTAACGTCCGACGGTCGCAGCATGGATTTAAGTACTCTCGGGCTGGCGTGCTGCAGCGGCAAGTCGAGGTAGTGCAGTAGATTCTCGTGTTCCAACATCAATTGGGTAAGCTTTTGGGATTCGAAGCCAGGAAAGGCATAGAGAATGCGCACCCATGGTACCCGCGGGATTGCGGGCAAAAGTTCCTCAAGCAGTTGAGTGAAACTGGGTTTGCCATAAAGATCCAAACCATAATCGGTTGGATCTTGCGCAATCAGGTTGATCTCTTGCACGCCTTGCTCCTGCAGTTGCAGGGCATCGGTAAGAACTTGTTCACGCGGGCGGCTGACAAGGGGACCCTTGATGTATGGAATCGCACAAAAGGCACAAGCACGGCGGCATCCGTCGGCAATTTTCAAGTACGCGCTGGAGCCCTGGATGGCGATTGAATTTAAATCAGCCTGGTTGACAATACGCTGGTACTCAGGGAAGAAAACTTGAGTCTCATTGGCTTCATTCTCCAATGCGCTGAGAAGTGTGGTGAGGTCATTTAGGTTGCGGGTACCAACCAGGCCATCAATGCCTTCCACTTCATCCAAGAGGGCTTCTTTGTAGCGTTCAGAGAGACATCCAGTTACGATGAGTTTTTGACCGGGTCTCTTCTGCCTGGCAGCGGCGCGAATGGTTTCGAAAGATTCTTCACGGGCATCGTGGATGAAACCGCAGGTATTTACAAGGATGAATTTTGCCTTGGAAATTTTCTCAGTTGCAAAAAGGTACCGTTTGCTCATGAGTTGAGCATAACCTTGAGAATCAACCAAATTCTTGGCGCAGCCAAGACTGATGATGTGGAATGTGTTTTCAGGTATCTTTTTCATGGATTTGAGGTTTGGGTCGGTTGCGCTTCAGCAGGTATGGCAGTTGGAGTGCCTGCTTCCTCTGCACTTTGGGTTTGGGCAGGTTGATTGCTTAAGTTCGTCATGCCGCTGGCAGTAAAACTGACCCTGGCAATTGTACCTATGGGACCAAGATTTGGAATTTCCTGGTTATTCAGGATCGCAGTAAAGCCTGCTGCATTGCCAGTTTCCAGCAAAATGCCATCTTTAGCGGTGTATTGGACGGCCTTTCCGGCTTCCAGGCGGCCTGTAAAAATTAGTTCACCGTCAAGGAAAATTCGCACCCATTCCTTCGAAGTCGGAATCAGCACCAATTGAACTGGATCATCCGAGTCGATAGGAACGTAAAGCGGAGTCGCAGTCGGCAGTATTTCCTGGGTTTCCAGTTGAAGCAGCGCCATTGGGGTTCCCTCAGCCGATGGGCTGGTAGTGGGGGGCCGGTTCTCGGCCAAAACTTGAGCGAGATCTGGCAGCGGTGTCTGAACTGGTTCAGCAGCCTGCGTATTAGCCATCCGCGCCATACCCCAGACGAGGAAGCCAAGCATGCCGATTATCAGAAAGCTGCCAAAGAAAAGGTCCAGTGTAAAGAACTTTTTCAAGGCAACTGAAATCGGTGAAAGTACTTTTGCCTCACGAGGAGCCTTCAGAGGTGATTTTGCGCTCTCAAGCCTGTGGAGCTGCAAGGCATCAGCAAACTGGACCAAAACGGCATCTTTATCCAGATTGAGAAATTGGGCATAGTTTTGAAGATAGCCCTTAGCCTGCATGCTATTGCTAAAGTAAGCCAAATCACCCCGTTCAAGTGCCTGCAGTTGATCCCTGGGAATGCGCACCTGGTCAGAAATGATGTCCCAAGAAATGTTGAGGTAGCGACGGCGCTCGGTAAGCTGGCGGCCGATTTCAGTGAGGATTGCCTGTGAACGCGAACCTTCTCCAAGCTTGATCGCTTGGTTTTCTGCAGATTTTGCCTTCCCGAATATCACGGACTTAAGGCGGGGTCTTATAGGGTCCGGTGATTTAGCCTCCGGCACTGGTTTTTCTCTGGGACCGGAGGCTTGGGCGCTCTCCACGCCCTGAGACCCTAAAGAAGCTGGTGGGGCTACGGAGTTGAGCTCCACACCCTCTTCAATTGCGGGAGTGGTGTCAGCTTCCATCTTTTGTTCTGAAGCAGATTCGGGTTTATCGGTATATCGTTCAATTTCTTCTGGGGTAGGCTTGATGAAATCCGCGTATAGGCGGATAAAGCCTCTCTTTTGGGCATTGGAAGCGATGGAATCGTATTCTTCATCCTCCAGATCGCGCAGTAATTCCAGGCGGATGCGTGTTCCATTGGCAACCTGCTCAAGCGGGATGTGGCGGTCTTCGCGGATTTTTTTGAGTATGATACCGGTCAATTCGGACATGAGCCAATTTTAGCTTATTCTGAGATGAGGATTTTGATTGGAGGTATGCTTGCCTGGCAAAATCTATTTGTTTTCTATTTCAAAAAAACGCATAAAAGAGAAGAGCGCTCGGAAGCGCTCTTTAGCTTGTAAAAAGATTTAAACTCAGAAGATTAGGCTTCTTCAGTCGTTGAGGCTTCCTCAGCGGGAATTTCAACAGCTGGGGTTTCCACCACTGGGGTTTCAACAATCACTTCTGCCACTTTTTTGGCTTCAACAACAACTGGTTCAAGTTTGACTGTTCTGATTGCTTCTGCCCTGGCAACTTCACCTTCGCGGCGGACGATGACCGTGAGTTCGGGGATGAGGTCGATTGTCAGATGGACTGGAATCTTGTACTCACCGACGTTGCGGATAGGTTCCATGACGATCTGGCGGCGGTCAATTTCGAGGCCATTAAGTTCTTTAACTTTTTCAGCGACCATTTGGCTGGTAACGGAACCGTATAGTTTGCCGGTTTCACCTGCCTTGACAGAGAATTCAAGCACGAGTCCAACCAATAGATCCCCGACGCTTTTGAGTTCATTATTCATGACAGCGCGCTGGACGGTGGCCTTTTTGCCAATGGATTCTGCGAGTTTGATGGAACCTGCGGTTGCGGGTAGGGCGAGGCCTTGGGGGATTAGGTAGTTTCTACCAAAACCATCGGCGACTTTTTTGATATCGCCGGCGCGGCCAAGCTTGTAGACATCTTTCAATAATAAAACTTTCATAACAAGCCCTTTCTGTAGCTGTTGTTGTGTTTTGCTCAAAATGAAGGGTACAACACCCGAGCCCGTCAAGTTTACCACAAAGACTGGCAGAAAATTTGAGCAAAATATTTGTTGTTGAGCTTGCATTTTTGCAGGCTTATCCTCTCGCTGAAAGCCCTTCGGGTATACTATTTATGCTCAATAACGATTGATGAAAAGGATTGGCATGACTGAAAACGATTCCTTTAGAAACTGGCAGGACAAGTGCTACAGACCAACGACTCAGAAGTTTCCGGAACGTAAACCGGAATTTAAGACCTCATCAGATATTCCTGTGCCCCCGATCGTTGACCCGGATCATGTCCACCCGGACCGGTTGGCTGAATTAGGCTTCCCAGGGGAGTACCCGTTTGTGCGCGGTGTTCAACCCACCATGTACCGCGGCAGATTGTGGACCATGCGGCAATATGCCGGCTTTTCAACTGCTGAGGAATCCAACAAGCGTTACCGCTTTTTGTTGGACCAGGGACAAACCGGCCTTTCCGTCGCTTTTGATCTGCCCACCCAAATTGGTTATGACGCGGACGACCCCATTGCCCTCGGCGAAGTAGGCAAGGTGGGGGTTTCCATTTCTTCGATTGAAGACATGGAGGCACTCTTCAAGGACATACCACTGGATAAGGTTTCAACAAGCATGACCATCAACGCCCCCGCTGCCGTGCTGCTGGCGATGTATATTGCCATTGCCAGGAAACAGGGTGTGGATTCGAAGAAACTGCGTGGAACCATCCAGAACGACATCCTGAAGGAATACATCGCCCGGGGAACCTACATATATCCACCCACACCCAGCATGCGCCTGATTACGGATATCTTCCAATACTGCCGCACGGATGTGCCGAACTGGAATACCATCAGCATCTCGGGATATCACATTCGCGAGGCAGGGTCTACGGCCGTGCAGGAAGTGGCTTTTACGCTGGCAAACGCCATCGCATACATTGAAGCCGCGGAAAAAGTGGGCCTGAGTGTAGACGAATTTGCCAACCAACTGTCGTTTTTCTTTAATTCCCATAATAACTTCCTCGAGGAAGTGGCCAAATTTAGGGCGGCCAGAAGGCTATATGCCAAACTGATGAAAGAACGCTTTGAGGCTAAAGACCCCAACTCGATGAAGTTACGTTTCCATACCCAGACAGCAGGCTCAACGCTGACCGCGCAACAACCGGAAAACAATGTCATCCGGGTGACCTTGCAGGCTTTGGCAGCAGTTTTAGGCGGTACACAATCCTTACATACCAACAGTATGGACGAGGCTCTCTGGTTGCCCACCACCAAGAGCGTACAGGTGGCCTTGCGCACACAGCAGGTTATCGGGTATGAGAGCGGAGTAGCGGATAGTGTGGATCCATTGGCAGGATCGTACCTTATCGAATACTTGACCGATGAAATCGAAAAAGGTGCCATGGATTACATCAAGTACATCGACCAAATGGGTGGGGCATTGAAAGCCATTGAAACTGGTTATATCCAGAATGAGATCATGAATGCCTCCTATGAAGCCCAAAAGCGCATGGAATCAGGCGAAGATGTGATTGTGGGGGTGAATAAGTTTCAGGTTGAGGAAGAAATTGTGCTCGAGCCGCAAAAAATTGACCCGATGATCGAGCAGGGACAGCGTGAAAAACTTGCCGCACTGCGCGCTAATCGCGACAATGAAAAAGTTGCCGGGCTGTTGAAGAAACTTGAAGAAGCCGCCAAGGGCAATGAAAACCTGATGCCGATCCTGATTGAGTGTATGGAAAACAAGATAACCTTGGGTGAAACTTGCAATACATTACGGGATGTTTGGGGCGAATATAGAGCCCCCAATTTCCTCTAAACGGAGAAAAGATGCCTGAAATCAAGAAAATCAATCACGTAGCCATCGTTGTGAGCAATATCGAAGAATCCCTAAAGTTTTGGGAAACGACTTTCGGACTCAAGCTGGATCACGTTGAGGATGTGCCTTCCCAAAAAGCCAAGGTGGCATTTCTGCCTGTGGGGGATAGCGAAGTTGAATTGGTGCAACCGACCGATCTGGATTCGGGCATGGGCAAATTTCTGGAATCCAAAGGCGAGGGTTTGCACCATCTTTGCTTCGAAGTGAATGATATTGACGCCACCCTGGCCGCTTTGAAAGAATCCGGCGTGAGGCTGATTAATGAAACTGCCTTGGAATTGCCTGGCCGTAAAATGGCTTTTGTGCATCCTAAGGCGGCCAGCGGGGTTTTGGTGGAGTTGTATCAGTTGATTAAGTAGTATCTATCATTGGAAGTTAGAAAAGCAGGCATAATGAGCCTGCTTTTCTTATTCACGATCTGAGATTAAGAATGTTTTGCCAGCTCCGAAGATAAGGAAATCGGCTAATTCGGAATTCCAATAAAGATTCCAACAAGCTGCTTAAGGACGGTAAAATATTAGAAATCCTTTCCACTCACCTTATAAAGGAAATGGAGTTGCCATGATTATTCGAAACGCAAAAATTGTCACCTGGGGAAGCAAAAACCAGATTCTTGAAGGTCAGGATCTGCTCGTTAGAGCTGGGCTGATTGAGAACATTGCACCTCAAGGGACCTTATTTGAGGCTCAGGAAGAAATGGTGGATGCCGGTGGTCAACTGTTGATGCCCGGCAATATTTGCGCGCAC
>WOZB01000144.1 GCA_011620445.1 Anaerolineaceae bacterium
TGTCCAGTAAAACCTGGAATTGGTCTGTGAGGTCCTTTGGGAGAGACTGACGTCCACTATAAGCACCCGAGGCCGTGGTATAGGGCTGGAACCAGTTGTGCGGGTCATGGATATCTTCAAGCCAGCCACCAGTCATGATCGGGATGCGAAAAGCGCGCTGATTGGCGAGGTAGGAAGCCCAGGGGAGTTCCTGGATTTCGATCTGGAATTTTGGATTGATCGCCGATAGGTTTTCTTGCAGGATTTCAGCATAGATCTTGCGGGTAGTATTGCCAGTGTTGAAGAGCATGGTCAGGCGGAAGCCTTTTTCCCACACATCCTCTGGATCTTCACCAGCGGCCACACCGTTTTTGTTGACATCTGCCAACTTGAATTCCTCAGCGGATTTTTCTGGATCGTAGGTGTACCGCACAAAGTTCTGATCGTAACCGGGCATGCCAGCCAGCATGATCATGGGGGCGGGAACAGCTTCGCCTTGGTAGATATCTTCGACAACAATATCAACATCAAAGGCATAGGCAAAAGCCTTGCGAATGTGGACATCAGCAAAGAAATCACCGGGTACGCCATTACCATCCAATTGACCGGAACCGACATATGGGTTCTGGGCAGGAAGGGGTGTGGCTGTGGGTTCAGCTGTTGGTTCCACCGCGGCAACAGGGGCTTCGGTGGGTTTGGGAGCTTCGGTAGCTACGGGGGCAGCTTCCGTGGGCTTGGGAGCTTCAGTTGGGACAACTGGAGCAGCGGTCGGGGCAGCTGTTGGGGTGGCACAGGCAGAAAGCACCATAGCCAGGGCCAAGATTACTGCAAACACAAAATAGGTTTTACGCATAACAAACTCCTCCTTAAAAGATTTGGTTTTGCTTAACTTCAACTTTTCACTTAAAAGTTTTCGTTCGATAGTCAACACCTCCGTTTGCCACTAAGCTTTAAAACAAGCCACAAAATGGCCTGCAGTGACCTCGCGCATTTCAGGACGCTCTTCCGCGCAGTGTGCGTCCCCGATGGGGCAGCGCGTGCGGAAGCGGCAGCCAGAAGGCGGATTGGCCGGTGAAGGCACATCCCCTTCCAGCACGATACGCTTGCGCGTTTCGTAGTAAATGGGATCCGGAATCGGAATAGATGAAAGCAGGGCTTTGGTATATGGGTGGAGAGGATTGCCATAAATCTCATCCCTATCGGCAAGTTCAGCAATGATGCCCAGGTACATAACCGCTACCCGGTTGCTGATATGACGAACCATGGAAAGATCGTGGGCAACAAAGAGGTAGGTAAGCCCCAATTGCTGCTGCAAATCTTCAAACAGGTTAATAACCTGAGCCTGGATTGAAACATCCAGAGCTGAGATGGGCTCATCACAAACTATAAACTGCGGGTTCATGGCCAGGGAACGGGCAATACCGATGCGCTGACGCTGGCCACCCGAGAATTCGTGCGGATAACGGCCAACAAAATCAGGTGAAAGTTTGACCAGTTTAAGAAGATCAGCAACCCGATCATCAATTTCACGGCCAGTTGCAGCACCAAATGCCAGGATAGGTTCCCCAATGATTTCACGCAGGGTCATACGTGGATTTAGGCTGGCGTAAGGATCTTGGAAGATCATCTGTACATTCCGGCGGACTTGGCGCATTTCTTCGGATTTGAGGGTGGCAAGATCTTTACCCTGGAACCACACATGCCCTGCCGTAGGTTTGTAGAGCTGAATGATTGTGCGGCCGGTTGTAGTTTTGCCGCACCCTGATTCGCCCACCAAGCCGAGTGTCTCACCTTCGTAAATATCAAGACTGACACCATCAACAGCCTTTACGTCGCCTACCTTGCGTTGGAAGATGCCAGAGTAGATCGGAAAGTACATTTTAAGATCTTCTACTTTAACGAGAACTTCACTTGAAACTGTCATGCGCGTACCTTCCCAGTCTTGATATCCACCCAGCAGCGGACGGTATGTTTCGTATCCACATTTTCGAGGAGCGGCAGTTGTTCACGACAGATGGGTTGTACCCAGCGGCAGCGGGGAGCAAATGGACAGGATTGTGGTCTCTGGTAAAGCACGGGAGGCATGCCCTCAATGGAATAAAGGCGATGGCGGGCACCTTTTTGCGTTGATGGCAGCGAGCCTAACAAACCAACCGTATATGGATGGGTGGGATCACTGTAAAGTTTCTTGATGGGGGCTTCTTCAATAACAAAACCGCCATACATAACCATCACACGCTGCGCAATACTGGCTATGACACCCAAATCATGGGTAATCCAGATAATGGCCATGCCAAGCTGCTCGCGCAGTTTGATAACCAACTCTACGATTTGGGCTTGAATGGTCACATCCAAGGCAGTGGTGGGTTCGTCCGCAATTAAAATTTGCGGGTTGCAGGAGAGTGCCATGGCAATCATAACTCTCTGGCGCATGCCTCCCGAATATTGGTGAGGGTAGTCCTTGAGGCGGTCTCCCGCGCGAGGGATGCCTACTTGCTCAAGCAGTTCAATCGAGCGTTTGCGTGCTTGCTCTTTGTTCATGCCCATGTGCAACAATAATGGTTCTTCCATTTGACGGCCGATGGTCATCACCGGGTTGAGGGAAGTCATTGGATCCTGGAAAATCATAGCAATCTGGCCACCACGGACATGCCTGATATCTTCCTCTGACATCGAAAGCATGTCTTTGCCCTTAAAATTAGCAATACCATTAATTATTTTGCCAGGAGGCATTGCCACAAGCCGCAAGCAAGAGAGCATAGTAACACTCTTACCGCAGCCGCTTTCCCCCACAACACCCAGGGTTTCGCCTTCCTTGAGGTAAAAATCTACACCGTTTACGGCATGGATAACGCCATCCGGTGTATTAAAAACTGTTTCAAGGTCCTGCACATTTAGTAGTTCATTTGCCATTAATTAATTCCTTAAAATGGTTTGTCCAATAATTTGCATGGTTAAACTTGAAATACGCCTGTTGCTTGAAAGGTGTCTGCAAATTTAGGCGGAATTATATCACGATAGGTTTTGTAGACGGTTGCGTTTTGAAAATACACGACTTTTTGCGTTAATATTTGCTTAAGAAGATTAATACCTGTCTTAATCACATTAAGGATATAGGTCATAGAAAGTTGCTTGGGGATTGATACTTAAAATGAGTGGGTGAACAAAATGAAGCTTCGCGATTGCTCGCGATGCATTTTCCCCAGGTATCTCCGAGCTCAATTATCAGTTCCACCGTTCCATAATCGCCTACCATATCCTTTATCAAGAAGAATCTATGTGGCTTTGTCAGATTTTCAGTGCCTAAAGCAGCTACAGCACCAAAATTGCGCAGTGTTTTGGTTTTTTCGTCCAAAACCTGGCCCTCCGGGCTGGTAACGAGGGCTACCAATTTGTCAAAGGACTGGATGGATAAGCGTGAGTTACGGTAGGTAAAAGTATCCACGTGGTTCCCTGCCAATGCCATCAGCGTAATAATGATGACCGCGGACATAATCAGTGAACCCCCTGTGCCGCTGGCCAGTGCGGACTCAATCAGGTTGATTTCAAGTAATCCAGCTATCAGGAACGCAAACATCATCAGGATCGCCCCGATGGTGAGCAGCATCGTCATGAAATAGGATGGAATTGAAGGGCTTACCAGCGTGGCTACCGGTTCTTGCATCAAGGCATACCAACGCGGCACAAAATCATAATGCGCCAGAAATGCAGCGGAGAATGCCCAAAGGCTCAAGATTGCCCAGAGAAGCAGCCCTAGAACATGGCTATCCGTTTTGGTGGTCAGCCAGCCAACCAACACAAAAACTGGCAATGTGATCAGCAGGCCAGAAATCAGCTTGACGAACGGATAGGCAGCATGAGCAGTAGCCAGGCCGATAGCATCTAAAAACCAGGTAAAGAAAGCATATGCTAACCCAGCGATAAGGCCGTAAAGAGCCCCATAACGAGCTCGTAGTTTCAGAAAACTAGCACTCATAACACCATTATATCTGAATCTGCACTTCCGAATTGTTAAAAAGAAGAGACCGCCAATAGGCGGCCTCGGTCAATTGATAAAGAGTATTTACAAATTAGCGGGTGAATTTGCGGTCTGGGCGGCGGTCACCACCACGGCTGTCACCACCTCGGCGGTCGCCACCACGGCGATCACCTCCAGAAGAGTGGTCTCGGCTCTTGCTGCGGTTGGCATTGTCGTGTTCGCGGGCTTCTTCGGCTGTCCAACCTTCGAGTAAGGCCTGGCGGGAGAGTCGCACCTTGCCGTCGGGGCTGACATCAATCACCATTACGGTGAGTTCGTCGCCGACTTTTACAACATCTTCAACAGTTGCCACCCTTTCGGTGGAGAGCTGCGAAATGTGGCAGAGACCATCTACGCCGGGCATAATTTCAATAAAAGCGCCAAAATCAGTTACGCGCACGCATTTGCCAGTGTAAATCTTGCCGATTTCGACAGTTTCGGTAAGGCCGAGGATGCGATCCCGGGCTTCGTCAAATCCGATACCGTCAACGGAAGCAATGTAAACAGTGCCGTCATCATCGATATCGATCTTGGTATTGGTTTCTTCCTGCAGACTGCGGATATTCTTGCCGCCGGGCCCGATAACGGCACCAATCTTGTCGACGGGCACTTTGATTGTTTCGATGCGTGGGGCGTGTGGTTTGAGGGTTTTATTGGGTTCGGCAATGGCTTCCAGCATTTTATCCATGATATGGAAGCGGGCTACCTTGGCACGGTCGAGGGCTTCGGCCATGATCGTGGGTGTAATACCCTTGATCTTGATGTCCATTTGCAGCGCAGTGATGCCGTTGCGAGTGCCAGCAACCTTGAAATCCATGTCTCCGAGGTGGTCTTCGGTTCCCAGAATGTCGGTCAGCACAACATAACGGTCGTTTTCTTTGATGAGGCCCATGGCGACACCAGAGACTGGGGCTTTAATTGGCACCCCGGCATCCATAAGAGCCAGTGTGGAACCGCATACAGAACCCATGGAGGAGGAACCGTTCGAACCCATTACCTCAGAAACGAGGCGCATGGTGTAGGGAAAGGTTTTTTCGTCAGGTAGGACGGGCAGTAAAGCACGTTCTGCCAGTGCGCCGTGACCAATTTCGCGACGGCTTTGGCCGCCGATACGCTTGGTCTCACCGGTGCTATAAGGGGGAAAGTTGTAGTGGTGCATGTAGCGTTTGGTCTCCGCAGCAACGAGACCGTCAAGTTCCTGGGCCTCCTTGGGGGTACCAAACGTAGCCAGAGTGAGAACCTGGGTTTCACCACGGGTGAAGAGTCCTGAGCCGTGGGCGCGGGGGGAAATATCCACTTCGCAATAGATTTCGCGGACTTCATCCAACTTGCGTCCATCGGGGCGTTTGCCTTCGTTCAAGATGCGGTCGCGCACAATCATGCGCTCGGCTTCTTCAAAAGCCTGGTTGTAGGCAAGTGCCTGTTCAGGTGAAAGCGCAGGGGCAAGCTCAGCAGGGCCTAAGGGGTTTTGCTGGTTGAGAAAATCGGTCATTTCCAGGAGATAAGCTGTTTTTAGATCCGCGATGCCACCGTAAAGGTCTTCCTTTTTATAGGGTTGGTCAAGGATGGCAGTGAGGCGATCGAAGATGGCAGCTTTGGCCTGGTCAAAGAGGGTTACTTCCTGCTCAAAGAGGGGCACTTCGCGTTTGGGCTTGGCAATTTCAGCAGCCATTCGTTCCTGGGTCTCGCAAATCGGAACGATGGATTTGTGGGCCAGTTCAAGAGCTTCAACCATCAGAACTTCGGTCACTTCGCTAGCGCCGGCTTCCACCATCAGGATTGCATCCTTGGTGCCAGCCACTTTAAGGTCGAGAGTAGAGACTTCCATCTGCTGCAGTGTAGGGTTGACCACTAATTTGCCATCGACAAAGCCGATGCGCACAGCGCCAACGGGGCCACCAAAGTAAGGGATATCGGAGACCATCAGGGCGGCGGAAGCAGCCGAGATGGCCAGCATATCGATGGGGTTTTCGGTGTCGGCCGAGAGGGACATGATAACGATTTGGACCTCATTGCGGAAGCCTTTATTGAAGAGGGGGCGCAGAGGGCGGTCCGTGAGGCGAGCAACCAGCGTGGCTTCTGTGCTGGGGCGGCCTTCGCGGCGGAAGAAGGAACCGGGGATGCGTCCGCCGGCATACATACGTTCTTCGTAATCAACAGTCAGCGGGAAGAAATCTTGTCCTTCACGCAGGCCGCCCATCGTGGCGGCAGCAAAAACAATGGTATCGCCCTGGCGTAGGGTGACGGATCCTCCAGCCTGGCGAGCCAGGCGGCCGGTCTCAAAGGTGACATCTTTGTCACCAAGTTTGGTCGTAAAATAACGTGCTTCGGGTTTCATTTTTTCCTTTTCTTGATGGGTGGCCAGTGCAGGTGCTGAAATTTGGGGAATATGTGGTGACATTTGCAGATTTGCAGAATTGCAGCTATTCCAGGAATTTCAATACCCGACTGGCGATTGATGAGTGTTTTGTTTCTTAGGTGGTGCGCGGAGAAGCCGTTTTCAGAAAATTGAAATTTGTCTGATCTGGCATTCTCCGCGTGGTTTCAGTTCCTATATTTACTTTTTGCGAATACTCAGGGCTTCAGTAATAGTGAGGAAGCGGGCATAATCCTTCTGACGCAAATAAGCGAGAAGGCGGCGACGCTGGCCCACCAACTTTAACAAGCCACGGCGGGATGAATTGTCGTGTTTGTTGATGCGAAGGTGTTCGGTCAGCGAGGTGATACGTTCGGTCAACAAAGCAATCTGAACCTCAGGGGATCCAGTATCGCCTGGTTGGCGTTCGAACTTCTTGATAAGTTCCGTTTTCTTTTCCGGGTTGATTGACATGACGTCTGCTCCTATATCGTTTTTTATGCAAGTCTCCTGGCTGGCAGCCCAAAAAAGCTGACCGCGTGCCGGACTAGTCATTGCAAGCATTATATCCTAAAAAGTGCTAATGGAAGTTCGTTTGTATCTCGTTTGTATCTCCTTTGTATCTCCTTTTAAAGGGCAAGTTTCCAAAACTCTCCATTTAAGCTTCTACTTAGCTCCTGGTCGGAATGATTGGTCCAACAGGCTGACCAGTCAAACAATTTAATAAGACGCCGGTTAAATGGAGATAATGCCATAATCGCCATTTAACTGGAGATTGTGGTAGAATATAGCCATGAGCAAGCCTAATCAAAAGTATGACAACCCTATTTACTTCGCGAT
>WOZB01000011.1:0-3369 GCA_011620445.1 Anaerolineaceae bacterium
CCGCCAGTAATCCCACCAAGACCGGGACAAGTAACCGAAGCACTTGCGGCCAGTTTAAAGCTTTAGCTTTAAGGGATCTGAACAGCCAAACCAGCCCCAAAATCACAAACCAAATCGCCAACAAAAAAGCGTTGAAGTAATGGGTCAGCAAGGTTCCGGCAGTCAGCACTGCTAAAGCCAGCAGATTCCCAACCCCGCGCTCACCCCGAAGCACCTTCAGCCCGTAGGCCATGGCCAAGGGCATGAGCAGCATGCCGGCCAGCATCGTATAGCGGCCCCAGGTGAGGTAGTAGCCCGGCATCTTGGTGACAAAAGCCGAAAGCAGAGCAGCCAGCAAACCGATCTTCCAATCCCTGGTCAGGGTTTTCGTGAAGGCATAGATGGAAAGGCTTACCCCGGCGCTGATCACCTGCCCCAAAAAGAGCACCGCGAAAGGTGCGAACTGCTTACTGAAGAGCGAGTAGAGAGCCGTAAAGGAATGGAAGCCAAAATGGTAGTAGAAATTACCCGGCAGGTAGGGTTCCAAGGTGGAGGTCAGACCGCCAGCCTCAACCATTTTGCGCACAATCAAAGAGTGATGAAGGGAGTCCACCCAGTTGGGCAAGACCAGCTCGCGGGCCTGCCAAAGCCGAAATGCCACCAGACCTCCAAATAGCCCCAGCGCAAGCAGCAGCTTCCAGTCAAATTTATGCTGTTTCCAGCGAAGGATTAATCCCAAAACAAAAAGCAGGGGTGCACCAACCCAAAAAGCCAATTGTTTGTTGGGTCCAAAAGGTAGTTTGAGCAAATAAAAAAGCAAAGCGGCCAGCGCCACCGCGGCCATGCTCACCCCGAAAACAGTTGCCAGGGCTTCGCTGGGGTCGTCTTCGTCCCGGCCCAGCCAAGCCCACCAAATCAAACCGGGCAGAAATACCCCCAGCAGCCCAAGTGCCTGGTTCATAAAGCTGTGACACTACCTTTGTCGGGCACATCCGCCAGCAACTCTGCTACCGTCTTTCCCAACACCGGATGCACAAGCTCAGGTGCAATTTCAGCCAACGGCACCATCACAAAGGCGCGCAAATGCAGGTGCGGGTGTGGAATTTCCAACCGCTCGGTACGCATCACCAGATCGTCAAAAAAAAGTATATCCAGATCAATCATGCGCGGCCCATTGCGGAAGTTTTTCACCCGACCGAGATTTATTTCAATTTTTTTGAGGAAATTCAGAAGCCTTAAGGGTGTCAGTGATGTCTCACATTCCAAGGCCTGGTTATAGAAATTAGGCTGATCGGCATAACCCCAGGGCGCTGTCTCGTAGATCGATGAGGCACGGCAAACGCTCACTTTTGGTTCAAGCGCCTCCGCGGCATGGCGGAGGTTAGCCTGGCGGTCCCCGAGGTTGGTACCCAAGCCGATGTAAACCTTATGGATCATTTTGCCTCAGATTCAGCGATGAAGATCAGGTCGTGCAGCAAGCCGAAAGCGGTGGTTTTGGGGCTGGGGTCTGTTTCCAGAATGCCCAAGGCGGGGAGCACATCCAGTTTGAAGCGCACAATCGAGCTTGGCCCGCCTACACTATAAAAAGGTGAGTCCTTACCGACGCGTTCCGGGTGCACCCGGGCTTGCAGTTTTCCTTCAATAAGCTCTGCGGTGCAAATCAGCTTCCAACGCTGCCCAGCCTCGCGGGCTTCAGCCAACATTTTTGGGCTTATGCCACGGATGCCGGTGCGATCCACTTCGTGCGGGGTGAGCGGCATGCCCATCAAGACAGTTGCCAGCGCGGCTACTTTCACAGAGGCGTCCCAGCCATCCACATCAAAAGAGGGATCCGTTTCAGTCAGGCCCATTGACCTGGCGATTTCGACTGCCTCATCAAAGCTTTTACCGTTTTCCATCAGTTCCAGCAATAAGTTCGTGCAGGAGTTCAGGATGCCGTCGAAGCCTAAAAGCTTTGCTCCGGCCAGGGGGGCGTGAGTGCCGCGGAAAAGCGAGAAAATAGGTGCCCCATCCATCACTGTTGATTCAAACATAAACAGTCTCTTTTGAGCTGCGGCAAGCTGTGTCAGCTCAGAATAGCCGTAAACCACCGGACCTTTGTTGGCGGTGATGGCATGCAGACCTCTTTGCAGAGCAGACTGGATGTGATCCAGGGCTGGTCGGCCGCTTAGCGGGTTCAGGGGGGAGTTTTCAACCAGGACATCGCCGGGGCACTTGGCAATAAAATCCAGTGTGCCGCCGGAAAAGCTAGATGTATCCAAGCTCTGCAGGCTGCCGCCTGTCCTTGAGATCTCAAGCGCGTGTTTGAGGTCGAGCCCCTGCGGGTTGATAGCTGTACCGTGCCGCCCGGTATGGATGCCGGTAACCCGAAATGTGAAACCGTATTGCGAACTTAGCGGAGCAGATTTTTCGAGCAGGAGTTCGCCAAAGGCTTTGCCCACATTGCCAAAGCCAACCAAAATGAGATCAAAGTGTTTTTTTGCCATGGATTACCTTAAAGGTCAGCTTTTTCTTCCAAAATTACGATTTTTACGTTTTCCGGCCCGACCATGCTGCCGAGTTTTTTGATAAGAGTGTCACTAATTTCAACCATTTCGTTCGGGAAACCCAGTTCTACATCCGTATCCTTTTCACAAATGGAAAGATAGTAGAAGCAGTCACCTGGATGGGCCATGATTGCGCCTTGCACCATCTTGACCTTCTTCCAGTCGCGGTCTTCATCCCCACTGGTTGGAATGCGCACGTGCAGACTGATGGTGCGGACCATGACCTGTTGAAGCTCCGGGCTTGCTTGCGCTGCCTTAGCCTTGATGAAGTCCTGCGCCTGGGTGCTTACTGAGCGCGTTTCGGCCTCCAGTTTAGTTTCTGAGGGTGGGTGAGTCTCATTTACTGGGCTGTTTTCTGCCTGCGTAAGGCTCTTAGTTACATGATGATCTTCATTTTTGGTAGGATCAATCAGATCTTGATTCTCGTGTTGCGGCAAGGCTGGAGCGGCCTTAAGGGGTAGTTCTTCTTCAGCAAGGGGCGGGTCATAGCTGAAGGCATCCACTGCCTCCTGCACGCCATAATCTTCCCAGGGCACATCATCATCCGGTTCAGGGATATTGATAGCTTCGAAAGCGCGGTCATCTTGGTCATCTTCTACAGGCTGTGGGTTCAACGGCCGTGAAGGGTTCCTCTGCTCTGCCGTTCTGGATGACGCTTCCTCCCCATGCCAGGCAAAGCGCTTCAAGGTATCTATTTTGGGGAGGTAACGTTCAAGGGTCTGTTCGTAGAATGGGCCCTTATTACGGGATTTTTCACTGGCGCCATCATCGTCCATCTCTACCTTTTGCAGAGAATCTACTTTGACGATTTCACCATTTTCTTTGTGTTCCACTTTGCCCTTAA
>WOZB01000011.1:3469-7144 GCA_011620445.1 Anaerolineaceae bacterium
AGAGAATCTACTTTGACGATTTCACCATTTTCTTTGTGTTCCACTTTGCCCTTAACAACCAAGAGGTTGCCCACTTCAACCGCGTCACCAGAGCTCTCCCAAACACGGGGAAAGAGTACTAATTCAATCTCTCCAAAGTTATCTTCGATGGTGGCAAAGCACATATTCTTATTGGTCTTGGTGATGAGCGGGCGCATTTTCTTCACCACCCCACCAACCACCACGCTGCTTTGATCCTCCGCCTCATTCAGGGAATTGGAAAGGTGTGAAAGCTGGTTGCTGATGCGGCTCATGTAAGCGCTCAGAGGGTGCTCGGTTACATAAAGGCCAAGCAGTTCTTTTTCCCAAAGCAACTGCTCATTGGGGTCCACTTTGCCTGTGTCATGCAGAATAATGTTCTCTGTTGCTCCACCCACGCTGCCAAAGAGGTCCATTTGGCCCATATCAATCGCCCGGAAGTGGCTGGAAGAAATACTGACCATCTGGTCAATCACCCGTAGAAGCGCATGGCGCGAGCCAAGGGAATCCAGCGCACCAACCTTTACCAGGCATTCGAGGGGCCGTTTACCTACCTGGCGCAAGTCTACGCGTTTGGCAAAGTCGTTAATATCGCCAAAGGGCCTGCTTGCGCGGGCAGAAATGATCAAATCAACCGGGTTCTGGCCGACGTTCTTGACTGCCCCCAGGCCGAAGCGGATAGCAGCTTTGCCATTGGGTCGATCTTCGATCTTGAAGTCGTAGTTGCTGAAGTTGACATCTGGTGGCAGCACCTCAATGCCCATGTTGCGGCACTCCGTGACGTAAGTGGCACACTTGTCGGTATCGTTCTTCCACGCCGAAAGCAAGGCGGTCATGTATTCCACCGGGTAGTGCAGTTTGAGGTAGCCGGTTTCCACGGCAATGATGCCGTAGTTGACCGCGTGGCTTTTGTTAAAGCCGTAATGGGCAAAAGCTTCCCACTGGGCAAAGATGGTTTCAGCAATTTCCGCGCTGATGCCGCGCTCAACAGCCCCATTCACAAATTTTTCGTGGTGTTTCTTGACTTCTTTTTCTTTCTTTTTCGAGATCGCCGAGCGGAAGTCATCCGATTCACTCGGCGAGTATCCCGCCAGTGCCATCGAAGCCTGCATGATTTGCTCCTGGTAAACGGCCAGGCCGAAGGTATCCTTGAGGATGGGTTCCAGACTTTTGTGCAAGTATGTGACCGGCGCTTTGCCATGCATGCGGTCGATATAAACCGGAATGTTCTCCATTGGACCAGGACGGAACAGCGCCACCATGGCGATGACGTTATTGAGGCTGTCTGGCTGCATCTGCATGATGTATCGCGTCATGCCGTTGCCTTCCATCTGGAACATGCCAATGGTATGGCCAGAACTAATGTATTTGTAAGTTTGCGGGTCATCCGTTGGAATATTAGTAAGATCCAGATGCAAACCGTGGCGTTTCTCGATAAATTCGCAGGCTTTGGACATGATGGTAAGCGTAACCAGACCAAGAAAGTCCACTTTGAGCAAGCCCAGGTCGCCTACGCCATCCATATCCACCTGGGTGACCGTTTTGATTGGCAGGTTTTCGTCCGAGTTGGTGGGGCGGTGCAGGGCGGTATATTCGGTAAGGGGCTTGTCGCTGATGATAACACCGGCCGCGTGCGTACCGACATTGCGGATGGTCCCTTCCATCCGGCCGGCCGTATCAATCATTTTTCGGAGATCAGGTGAGGAATCATAGAGTTCCTTGAGTTCCGGCACCGTCTTAAGGGCATAACTCATGGGCTGGTTTTTGCCCTGAACAGGGCCGGGTACCAGCTTGGCTACGCGGTCAACCTCGGGCAGGGGGATGTTCATCACCCTTCCAACATCCCGCAGGGCACCGCGGGCAGCCATGGTGCCAAAAGTAATAATCTGGGCAACCCGATCCGCGCCGTATTTGACGCAGCAATATTCCATCACCTCACCACGGCGGTCATCCTGGAAGTCAAGGTCAATATCAGGCATACTCACGCGCCCAGGGTTCAAAAATCGCTCGAAGAGCAGGTCGTAATCGAGGGGGTTGACGGAGGTAATTTTGAGGGCATAAGCCACCAGCGAGCCGTTGCCAGAACCGCGCACGTTGAACCAGATATTTTTGGAACGGGCAAAATCACAAAGATCGCCCACAATAAGGAAGTATTCATTGAAACCCATCTTGTTGATGACTTCCAACTCGTAATTCAGGCGGGATTGGTAAACTTCATCCTCAGCCTTCTCTTGCAGACGTTCTTTTAAGCCGGTCTGGCAAAGGTCGTATAGGAATTTTCTGGAAGTCACACCTTTCGGCAGCTCAAAGACGGGCAAATGATAGCCTTTGCGTTCAAGATTGATGTTACAGCGCTCGGCGATAGCCAGTGTGTTACTGAGCGCTTCAGGCACCTGGCTGAAGAGAACAGCCATTTCTTCCGGACTGCGCAAAAAGTAGCTGTCGCCCGCCATGTGCATACGATTGGTATCGGAGAGCAGCTTTCCAGTTTGCACGCAGAGCAGGACGTCTTGCAGTTCAGCATCTTCGCGGCGGATGTAATGTACATCGTTGGTGGCGATCAGGTTGCCGCCCTTACGCCTGGCGAGATCGATCATTTGGCGGTTGACTTTGGTCATCAGCGGATCGTCATGCTCTTGCAGTTCGAAGAAAAAGTTGTCTCTGCCAAAGGTTTGCAGGTACCAATCAGCCGCCCGATCAGCCTTTTGCAGGTCATCTTCCTGCAGAGCGCGAGAAATTTCCCCGGAAAGGCAGGCGGAAGAAGCGATCAAGCCTTCGTGATGCGCAGCCAAAAAGTGGCGGTCTATCCGGGGGTGATAATAGAAGCCCTCAAGCTGGCTGGCGGTGGCAATTTGCAGCAGGTTCTGATAGCCAGCCATGTTTTCAGCCAGCAGCACCAGATGGTAAGCGTGCTTGTCTTTGACGGCGTCCTTATCCTGCATGGAGCGCGGGGCAAGGTAGGCTTCAAGGCCGATGATGGGCTTGATGCCTTCCTTTTTGGCCGCTTTGAAAAAATCCAGAGTACCAAACATGGTGCCATGATCAGTGAGTGCCAGGGCAGGCATGCCCAACTGCTTGGCGCGTTTTACAAGATCGGCTGGCGCGCCGAAGCCATCGAGGATGGAATACATTGAATGGACATGCAAATGCACAAATGACATGATGGCGTTCGGTTTATCCCTGTTTTTTTAGTCAGAATTGGTTATAGCGGCATATCAATATAACCCTGCAATGAATTTAAAAGTATAGCACAGGGAGGTTAACAAACCTCAAAGCGGCAGCTTGCCTTTTAAGAAATCAGGTAGGTTTTTGCTGCCAAAAGAATGGCCGCGGGTGTAAACGGGTTGACCCTCGAAGCTATCAATCCTGCCCAGGTCGTCAATTCTGAAGGTGTCGCGTTTGTGCACAACTAACTCTTCCTGCATTTCACGCGTTGCCCGCATGGAATCGGCCAGGAAGCCGATAATCATGAGCACGATACCGATGATGAGCAGGGTTCCGCCGATGGAAAGCGATTGCAGGTGGCCATTACCCTGGCCAAGCAGGTAGAAAACCAGGAAGCGCACCAGCAGGACAAGACCAGCCAGGGCAGACAATATGCCACCGCTGAGGAATGTGCGCAGCGGTTGATAGAGCACGTAAGAGCGCAGGATGGCG
>WOZB01000148.1 GCA_011620445.1 Anaerolineaceae bacterium
GGGTCTCTGATAGAATTTCGGACAACTTGACAAGGGACTCAAGTCAAGGAGAAACGAGATGAATAAAGATCGCAGACAATACGATGAAGAATTCAAGAAACGAGCAGTTCAGTTGAGCAATCAACCTGATCGGTCAGTTCAATCGGTGGTGGATTCGCTGGGCATCAGTCATAGCATGCTCTATCGCTGGAGGCAGAAATACAGCGAGAAAGGCGAGAAGACAGCAGAGGCGGTCCAGACTGAAGAGGTGCGGCTGTTGCGAAAGCGGATCGCGGAGCTGGAAGAGGAAAACGAAATCCTAAAAAAAGCATCGGCCTACTTCGCGAAACACCAACGCTGACACACACCAAAGTATACGAATTCATGGAAGCGCAGACAAGCAGTTCAAAAGCGAAGTGGGCCAAGGCAACCGGCGTTTCACGTTCTGGATACTACACTTGGCGGAAAGAACGTTCAAATCGGGAAACCCGGCAAAAAGCGCTGGTGGAAATGGTTGGCAGGATCTTCACCTTGGGCAAAGGGCATTATGGTGCCGAGAGAGTGTGTGGCGTGATCCGGCGTGAGGGTGGCAAGGCCTCTTTTAGCAAAGTGAAGCGCGTTATGGACGAGCATGACTGGATATCCAGCCACTGCAAGCGACGATCGCAAGGGATAACCCACAGTCGCAGAGCACGAGGTTCTGAGTTCAAGAACTTGGTCAAGGGGTTGGAAATCACACGAGCATTTCAAGTTTTGGCCAGCGACATCACTCAGATATCCACCCCAGAGGGCAGCGACTATCTGTGCCAGATCCGTGATGTCTGCACCAATATTGTCGTGGGCTTTGCTCAACAATCCCATAAGACAGCAGATATTGTATTGAAAGCGCTAAGATCAGCCCAAGGTCGCTGGGATCTACCGAAAGGTGCCATATTCCACAGTGATCGTGGCAGCCAGTACACCGCAAAAGAGGTCATGAAGCAGGTTAGCGCTTGTGGTTTTCAGCTCAGTTTCTCAGACGTGGGAAAACCAGGTGACAACCCATGGAGTGAAAGCTTCTTCTCCATCCTGAAGAAAGAAATCATCCACAAGCGGCCCTGTGCAACCAGAGAAGAGGCCAGACAAAGAGTATTTGAATATATTGAGACCTTTTACAACACAACGAGAGCACAAAAAAGTCTGGGCTACCTGAGCCCGCTAAAGTACCTGAGAAATCGCCAGGCAGAATATGCTGTGAGTGTCCCTTAGCAGATTGTCCGAAAAACTGTTGACGACCCGTCGTTCTAATGTTTGACGATGACGATTAACCCACTCCTATACCCCTGATTTCCGGTGGTCTCCTTCCAAAATCACGTACAATAACCACAAAACGGTCAAATACCGATTACTTAGTCCTTGATGAAGTCCATGATTGCCTATTAAATCGTCAATTCGCTTTCCTAGCAGTAGCTTTTCTAGGATGCCGTATACTAATGGAATGTCATCGACTCGTTCGTGGGTCAGTTGTAGATTATCCATTTGCCTTCAAGTATGGCAGATATTCCTTTTTTAAGGTTCTGTTTCTACGCGGAAAAAAAAGTAATAGGCATAGGGTCAGCCAAATTCAACAATTGTTTAATTCGTTTCCTATATTTCGTTTACTCAGTGACAGCCAGGTAAGCTTCAATCACCATGGGATTCTGCAAAACTTCCTGCGCCTCGCCTTCCAGTACAATCTTGCCCGTTTCCAAAACATAGGCTCTGTCCGCAATACAAAGTGCCATTTGTGCGTTCTGTTCAACTAGGATCACGCTCGTACCAGTATGGTTAATATTCTGGATGATATCAAAAATCTGCTCAACCAATACCGGTGATAGACCCATGGAAGGTTCATCCAAAAGGAGGAGCCTGGGGCTTGCCATCAAGCCGCGGGCGATTGCCAGCATTTGCTGTTCACCACCGGAAAGGGTCCCGCCCAGTTGTTTGGAACGTTTTCCCAGGATGGGAAATTTCGCAAACATTTCTTCAACTTTGTCAGAAATCAGCTTTTTGTCAGTGACTGTAAAGGCACCCATTTCAAGGTTTTCCATCACGGTCATGGCCGCAAAGATTTTGCGACCTTCAGGCACTTGCACGATGCCCTTGGGCACAATCTTCTGCGGTTCAAAGTTAGTGATATTCTCGCCAAGATATTCCACCTCACCTTGATCGGCTCGCAGTAATCCAGAAATAGTGTTAAGCAAGGTGGATTTACCTGCACCATTAGCCCCAATCAGGGTGACAATTTCACCTTCTTCCAGGTTAAAACTAACGCCTTGCAGAGCATGGATCGCTCCGTAATGTACATTAAGATCGGTGACTTTGAGCATAAGATTGCCTTTGTTTTTTATATTTTTCAGAAAGCGCCGCCCCACCGGGGCCCAGGTAAGCTTCGATGACCCTGGGATTTGCCTGGATCTCAGCCGCGTTGCCTTCAGCAATTTTCATACCATAATCCAATACAGAGATCCGATCAGAAATGCCCATCACGACCTTCATGTCATGTTCGATCAGGATGATTGTAATTCCCAATTCATCCCGCAATCGCTTGATGAAATGTGTTGCTTCCGCAGTTTCGTGCAAATTCATACCAGCTGTTGGTTCATCCAATAACAATACTTTAGGCTGGTTTGCCAAAGCCCGGCCAATTTCCAGCCTGCGCTGAAGTCCGTACGGCAGGTTCTTGGCAAGAAAATCTCCATAGCCTTTCAAACCAACATAATCCAACAAACGGAGAGCTTCTTTGACCGATCCACTCTCTTCCTTTATAAACGATCTGGTATGGACTATCGCGTCAAACCAACTGGATTTCAGATTGGGATGCAGACCAATCAGAATGTTCTCCACCGCGGTCAAATTTGTGAAAAGACGGATGTTCTGATAGGTACGGGAAAGTCCCAACCAGGCAACCAGATTGGTCGAGAGACCCTGAATGGGGTCTCCATAAAACAATATCTCACCTTTTTCTGGGATGTAGAAACCTGTAATACAGTTGAACAGCGTGGTCTTGCCGGCCCCGTTGGGACCGATGATGCTGTAGATATACTTTTCGGGTACATCAATGTTAACCTGGTTGACCGCAATTAGACCTCCAAAGATCTTACATACGTTCTTTATCTGGATGATTGTATCAGTCATGTTGACCGCCTTTTCCAGGCGGAGATTCCGCTTTTTGCCTATTGCCTTCATCTTTCTCTATGTTTGGTCGAGTAGCAGGCCACAAACCTTCAGGACGTGAAATCATCATGAATACAAGCAATCCACCAAATACCAACAGGCGGTAGTTCTCAATTTCACGTAAAATTTCTGGAAGTCCTTTAAGGGTAAAAGCACCGAGAATGATGCCAGGAACACTGTTAATACCGCCAACAATCAGGATACTTAGAATATTCATAGATACCATTAACTGATGGTCGTTTGGACCGGTAAACTGGTTGCGAGCCGCGAAAATTCCGCCTGCCAACCCGGCAAAAGCGGCCCCCAGACATAATGCCAGCAATTTACTATTCTTTATATTGACACCGGTAGCTTCAGCTACCTTGGTATCCTCTTTAACAGCCATCCATGCTCGCCCGGTTCTGGATCGTTCAAGCCGCTTGTAGATGAAAATGGACAGAATCATAAATACCAAGATAATATAGGTGTAATCGATATCGCTGGAGAACGGCTGTCCAAACAGGGTCGGTCCTTTGATATCCTGAATTCCTCGCGGACCTCCGGTAAAATCAGTTAAAAGGTCACTTTTCAGAAGGATGCGGATAATTTCACCAAATCCAAGTGTGACAATGGCCAGGTAGTCGCCGCGCATACCCATGACTGGCAAACCCAATAAAACTGCTGCCAGTACTGCCATGAGAACCCCAATGGCTAGAGCAGGCCAAAATCCCAACATAATGCCATGGGGAAGCGGTGCGTTCAGCAATGCCATACTGTAAGCTCCCATGGCAAAGAACGCCGCGAACCCCAGCATCAATTGGCCCGAAAGTTCCACGATGATGTTCAGTCCGATACCCAGAATCACGTACAAACCAACCAAGCCTAAAACATAATTATTGTAGGAGCCCCACATGCGCGGCAGGAAAAATGCCGAAAGACCAATAAGCAGGAAAAGCAGATACTTCCCATACTCCTTGATCCAGTTTGGCGTAATTGCTTGAGTTTTTGCCCGCAAATCACGGTAGACAGTTGAAATACCCTTAAGGAAGTGCGACATAGGATCGGATTTCAGAAGAATCTTTAACACACTCCCCAACAGGCTGGCACCGGTAAACAATCCCAAATGCAGTAGTGAGCCCAATGCTCCTTTTTCCAACAGAAAAAGTTTGATGCTTGCAGGCCCAAGTGCGGCTAAATAAGCACGAACGTCAGTGCCAGTTGTTATTAACTGGTTCAATGCAATGTCAAACAATCCAACCACAACAGCAACGGTCAGCCCAGCAATGAGAGCTTGGAATAATTTTTTGGCTGGTTTTTCCTGGTCGGATGAGGCAAACCATCCCACAAACAACCCATAAAGAACCAGGAAAATAATCATAAATCGAACTTCCGGCAATGCTCCACGGACGACATTCACGCCAAGTAACTTACTTAGCATGGTGGCTGCCATGACCTCGAAATCGATTAGAACAAGGAAAATCATCACAATCCCGAAAGTGAAGCCTTTATTTATGCTGGTAGTAAACAGATTCCTGTTCATACTTTTTCCTCCGAGAGAACCTCACCCAAAATACCGGAAGGTCTGAATACGAGAATGATGATCAGGATCACAAATGCTAATACATCCTTCAACTGGTAACTTATCCCCAGGGCAGTTGGGCCAATCGATTCGATCAATCCAAGCAGCATGCCACCAAGCATCGCGCCGGGAATATTACCAATGCCTCCCAAAACTGCTGATGTGAAGGCTTTGATGCCAGGCAGAAAACCGACATAGTAATAGACCAGCCCATTATGCAATCCCCACATTACTCCGGCCGCTCCAGCCAGCAAACCACTGATGATAAAGGTCTGGCTAATGACAGCATTGACATCAATACCCATCAAAGCCGCTGTCGGTTTGTCAGCAGCTACCGCGCGCATGGACTTTCCAAGTTTTGATTTTTTCACCATGGTGTATAAAGCAAACATCAGGATAATGGACATACTAAAGGTTAGTACACCTGTATAAGGAATGACCACTTGCGCACCTGCAATAGTAACTGGCCAGCCTTGACCACGGGCAATTAACGCAGGGTTTTTATAATCTCGTACAAGAGGACTGAACAAGAGTTGGGCAAGGTTTTGCAGAAAAATGGAGGCACCAATAGCGCTGATTAGTGGGATTAATCTGGGGGCTTTACGCAAGGGACGATAAGCAATTTTCTCAAGCAGGAAACCCGCAGTAGATGCCACAGCCATACCAACCATAAAAGCAAGTAAAACCGCGAGTACAGGTTGGGCATTTGACAAGCTGGTGATTTCACCGCTGGATGATGTAAATTTAATGGCATTGGTAGCTTCAAACACAAAGTAACCAGCGAATGTGCCAATCATCATCACTTCGCCATGAGCAAAGTTGATCATCCTCAGGATTCCATAGACCAATGTGTAGCCAATGGCAATCAGAGAATATACGCCGCCAATAACCAAACCCGAGATCAATAACCTAAACCAAATATCCGGGGTGTATTCATTTTGAACTATGAACACAGTGTATAAGCGCCAGAAAATATATGAAAGAACAATAATGCCAAGTACCCATCTGACAATTTTAGAGAGGTTGCTCCTCTTATAACGTCGTGGTGGTCGATTTTCATTTACCATAATGTGCTCCTCAGTGGAGTATCTACAATTTCAACATGCAGGGAAGGGAGACCCTTCCCTGCAGCTAACAATTGTCATTTAGTCTTAGTTTACCGTAACAAACGCACCGTTTTCCACTCTATGGAACTGCGGACCCTCAATATTGCAGTCTCCTACTGGGGCGCAAGTATAGGTACCACTGATACCAGTCCAACCATTCAATCCACGCACAGCGTCAACCAGAGCGCCGCGGGGAATGTATAGCGCGCCATCAGCGCCAAGAACTGCCACATCACCGACTTTTTCGATTAAGGCTGTGGTGCAGTCATAGCTATTCCAGGTGAACGGTGAAAGTTCTCCAGGCCCAACCCCATAAGCGGCTTTGTAAGCTGCATCAAAGGCTTCCTTCTCAGGTGTTTGAGGTGGTGTGCGAGGAGTAGCATGATACGAACCTTCTGCATTGGCGCCAGCCCGGTTCAGAAAATCTGTACCGAACGTACCATCGCATCCAAAGAAGACTGCATTCTCAAGACCGGTCGTCTTCATCTGATTTGCCAAAACGCCAGCATCCTGGGTGTAACCACCGAAGTAGATTAACTCAGGAGACTTGGCGGCAATCGTGGTCAGTACGGGGGTATAGTCTGCTTCTTTCGAAGTGATACCAATGAATTCCACTACTTCTCCGCCAAGAGCCTCAAATTCAGTCTTTACAATTTCGGCCAGACCCTTGCCATAATCCTCACCATCATGCATGACAGCGATTTTGCGGAAGCCAAGTACATCATAAATATAGGTGGCAGCGGCTTTGCCCTGTGTGGCATCAGTGAAAGGCACTCGATTAAACACGGCAGAGCCTTTTTGGGTAAGAGCTGGATTGGTGGCTGAAGGGGAAAGCATAGGAATGCCTTTCGCTTCATAGATCGGCATGGCAGCCGCGGTTGCACCGGAGAACAGGTGGCCGGCTACAGCGACTAAAGTTTGATCTGCAACAAACTTATTCGCTACAGCCGCTCCGCCTTCAGCGGTACCGGTGTCATCCTCAGCCATCAATTCGAATGAAAAACCTTTAAGAGGTTCGGCATCGGCAACAGCAATCTTGCCTGATTGTGCGGCGTCGATACCAAATGAAGCATCACCGCCGGTCATCGGAGAGCCCATCCCGATCTTAATAGTCTGACCAGGCTCTATCTTGGCACATCCGAATCGATCCGCAGTACACTCTGCTGGAACATCTAAACCAGCCGGTGCAGCTG
>WOZB01000033.1 GCA_011620445.1 Anaerolineaceae bacterium
TGAAGGTAAATTGAGCAATTTACATGCTTTTTGAAGGGCAAGCTGCACGCTTGCCTTTTTGTTTTTAGGTATTCAGCCTGATGCAGAAGATATATGTAGTCGTCAGTCCTGTCAAGGAAGTCTGTCAAGGAAGTCAACTTTTCGGAATGGAAAAATGTTATAATTTATGACTGATTTGTGATGACGCAGTATAATAATAAAGTCCACCCCTGCAGCACAACGTCCATCACTTAACTTTAAACCTTACATGTGAAATAGCGCAAAATTTAGCCATTTAGGAGAGATATGCATATAGTTACAGACAGCGGTTCTGACATAACCATCGAAGATGCAAAAAAATTCAATATCCACATGCTCCCCTTGAAGATTGACCTGGATGGAAAATCTTACAGGGCTGGGGTAGATATCAACCCGGACGAGTTTTTTGACCTGATGGATAATGCTAAAGGAATGCCCGTTACATCCACGCCTTCTGTTGGCGAATTCCAGGAACTATACCGTGAATTGGCCAAGACCGATCCGGAAATCCTTTCCATTCACCTTTCCAGTGGCCTCAGCGCCACAAGCAGTACAGCCGTGCAGGCTGCCAAACTAGTACCGGAGGCAAATATTACTGTTTTGGATACCCTTACCCTTTCTGCAGGTACTGGCTGGCAGGTAATGGCTGCAGTCAAGATGCGCGAAGCTGGTGCAAAATTACCCGAAATTCTTGAGAAGCTCCACCAAATCCAGGCAGTCACCAAGACCTACTTCAGCCTGCTCACTCTAAAATATTTGATCGCTGGCGGCCGAATTGGCCACCTGAAAGGTCTGCTGGCATCGCTACTGGGAATACTGCCGGTTATCTGGGTCAGCAATGTTGACGGGAAATACTACGACGTCGCAAAGAAACGTACTTTCTACAAAGCTATTGAAGAAATTCCCAATCTTCTTCTCAAAGACCATCCCGCAGGAAGCCTTCTTCAAGCCCAGATTTGCCATGCCTCTTACCCGGAAGGCGCCAGATTGTTAAAAGAAGCCCTTGAAAAAGTATACAAGATGGACTGGCTGCCGGACGTTCACCTTGGCACGGCCTTGGGCGCTCATACCGGCCGCGGCCTTACTGGTGTGATTGTGGCCAGGAAAGACCAGCTGCCCACCCTTCCATAAACTCAGACGAACGGCTTCCTCTTCAGCAGGAAGCCGTTTTTCTTTAAACCCTCTTAATACACAGGTATGCTAAAATGGCATTGCACCAGTTAACTAATTGAAGAGGTATTGATGGGCACCACTTTAACTGAAACTACTTTGCTGCAGGCCATCATCCGCCTTGTCATTGCCATGCTTCTTGGCGGCGTTATTGGCTACAACCGGGAGTTGGATTCTCAGCCAGCAGGCTTGCGCACGCATATGATTCTGGTTGGTGGGGCATGCCTGGCGATGATCCTTTCTGTTAATATGGGTCTTGCTGCTAACGCTGACCCAGCCCGCCTGGCTGCCCAGGTGATTTCCGGTATCGGTTTCCTGGGTGCTGGCGCGATTATGCGCTACGGGCTCAATGTCAGAGGTCTCACTTCAGCCTCGACCATCTGGTCGATGGCTATTGTTGGCTTGGCTGTGGGATACGGTCAGATTTGGATCAGCATTGTCACAACGGCCCTTATTTTGATTGCGCTGACCCTGGTAAATTACTTAGAAAAGAAATTTGTCCGGTCAAGAACTCTACACATGATCACCATCGACGCTGTTGATAAGCCCGGGGTGATTGAAGACATTCGTTCTGAATTAAATAAGATCACTGATACAACCCGTACATTCGATTTGCGCAAGAGCATCAAAGGGGGTCATATACGCATTCAGGTTACTGCCCTCACTGGCAAGGATGACTCGATGGAAGGCCTGGCCTCAAGCCTCTCGGCTGTCAAAGGCGTTAGAGCCCTGCATATCGAGTAAACATGCTCCCTGCCTTGGGGTATACTCTTTTTAATGCCCACACTGCTGACAGTCCTTTACGATCAGGACCTAAACTTCCTCGAATCGCTCGAGGAATTTTGGGGCATCAGCGCTCGCGGTAAGGACGCGCGCTCCAAAGCGGAAGCGCTGGCCTTAGCTTTGGATAAATCCTCATTAATTCGCGACCACTTAGCATCTTTGCCGCCGAGCATAGAGGGTGCTTTGATCAGTCTGAAAAGCCGGGGCAGCAAGACCCTCTGGACGGCTTGGACGCGCGATTTTGGGCCTTTACGCCCTATGGGTCCCGGTAAACTAAAAAGGGAAAAGCCCGGGGTATTCCCGATTTCCATCACCGAATTTCTTTGGTATCGTGGTTTGATTGGGCGGATTTTCCTTAAAGAAGACGAAGGCCTTACTGAATTCGCTTATATACCCGACGAGGTAGCCCAGGAATTGCCTGACAGCCTCCCGGAAACAAAACCCGGGCTGCGGCTCAGACCATTGGAAGATATTACCGCTGCAGGAATCACCTATGGCAGCCGAATTCTTGATGACCTTTGCACTTTGCTTGCCAGTCTGCGCCGGCCGGATAAAGAGCGCTCTCTGCTTGCCGGTAATCCATCAAGGCTGCATTGGCAGATATTGGAAAATCTGGCTGAAGCAGTTGGCTTAATTAGCGGTCAATTACCCACAGAAATTGCCCGTAATTTTCTCGAACTTCCCAGGGCTGAAGCCCTTCGCTGGTTGGTCCAATCCTGGATGGTCACAAACGAGTTCGACGAGCTGAAACTCCACCCCGATTGGCGATTGGAAGGCACCTGGCAGCATGAACCTCGTAAAACGCGGCTGATATTGCTACAGTTGCTTGCCGGGTTGGGAACTCAATGGTTCGCCATGGATGAATTCATTCGCCAAATCCGGGTGCATAATCCCGATTTTCTGCGTACGGGTGCCGAGTATGATACCTGGCTGGTTGTTTCAAACCGCAACAATAGCTTGCTGCGCGGCGTCGAAAGCTGGGATGTCTTGGAAGCCCGATTCCTGGTGGAATTTCTATCCTCGATTGGTTTCAAACTCGGCTTGCTGGAGCTGAATGATGAATCCAAGCCCCAAAACTTTCGCCTGACAGCAGCATTCGGATATCTTACCGGTTTGTTTGATGCTGAAGCCCCAGGGTTTCCGGCGGAAAAGAGTCCCATCCTGGTAAACCCTGCCGGCAAACTGGAGATGACCCAGCTAACCCCGCGCCTGGCGCGTTACCAAGCCTCGCGCTTTGGCGAGGTGCTCAGGAACGGTCCCGAGCGCTACGAATTTCAATTGACCCCGCAATCGCTAAAGATTGCCTCCAAGCAAGGCCTCAAAGTTAGCCATCTGCTGAGACTCTTGCGCGAGTACGGCCGGCGGCAACCCTCGCCAGGCCTTATTCAATTGCTCAAACGGTGGGAAGAAAAAGGCCGCGAAAGCTGGATTGATCAACCCCTGGTGCTTCATCTGCCCAATACTGAAACGTTGCAGGCACTTAAAAACTCGCCTGCCGGGGTAGCCCTGGGTGAGGTACTTGGACCCACCGCTGTTGTGGTCAAACCAGGCTCGGAACGACGCGTTCAGACAGCGCTTGCCCGGCTGGGCCTGCTCACCGATTATGAGACCAAAATCCATGAAGACTGATCTTTCTCTCAGCGAGAGAACGTCCCTCAAAACCTCTCCCTGGGGTTCACTCATTGGCCTTATATTGCTGGGAAACCTACTGGGCAGCCTGTTGAGGCTTTACGGTGCTTCTGGAGATCGCGCTTTGCTGGTAATTTATGGTGTGGCAGGCTGGAAAATCAACTGGCTTTTCATCAGCCCGGTTATTCTTTTCATCACCAACCTCCTGGGTTGGCTCTTCCTCTGGAAACGTTGGCGCGGCTTTTTATTAGTTGCCTGGGTGACTTTCGCGGTCAATTTGCTCAGTTACTGGGCGGAACGCCTGCTGGTTTGGTCTTCTGACCAAAATCTGCAAGGCAACCTGGGCTTTATGACTGTGTTATTTGTAATTTACCTGGCCCTGATGCTGCTGTTTACCCTGGACCTCAAACCTAAAGACAGGAACTGAAATGCCCGAAGAAATTGAAGCCAAATTTTACGTAACCGACTTGCCATCCCTGCGAGCTAAACTTCTCACCCTGGGAGCCCAGGTGAAACAAAAACGGGTTTACGAGCAGAACTTACGCTTTGATACCCCGCGCATGACTTTAAGCGCAGAAAAGAAAGTGCTGCGGCTGCGCCAGGATGAAAAAGCACGCCTTACATTCAAAGGCCCCGGATACTTGCGGGACGCTGTACTCGTACGCCCTGAATTTGAAGTGGAAGTGGGTGACTTTGCGCAGACCCGCCAAATTCTGGAAGGCTTGGGCTACCAGGTTTATTCCCTCTACGAGAAGTATCGCGAAACACTCAACCTGGATGATGTGGACATAATGCTGGATGAGATGCCTTATGGCAGCTTTGTTGAACTTGAAGGGCCTTCAACCCAAACTGTTAAAGCACTGGCACGTAAGCTGGGCTTGAGCTTTGAAAAACGGATTGTGCTTTCATACATGGTTTTGTTTGATCACTTGAAGACTACAAAGGAATTGGACGTTCGCGACCTGACTTTTGAAAACTTCAAAAACGTCGACTTTAAGCCTTCAGATTTTGAGAATTTGCCGGAAAATTAAGCTTCAAAATTAAGGTGCTTGGCGGCTTCGCGGTAGCTGAGGGGCGCAAGTTTTTCGCGGTGTTCGCGCAGGAAGGCCGCCACCCATTCGGGGTTCGACCAGGCGAAATCACGCAGGCTCCAGCCAATGGCCTTATTGATAAAGAACTCCCGGCTGCCCAGATTTTTGAGGATGATGGTTTTGAGTAGTTCCGTATCCGTTGCCTGCTTGAAGCCCAACTGATAATCAATAGCCGCCCGCCGCACCCAAAAATCAATGTCTTCTGCCCATTCCAGCATCACCGCTTTCAGGGAGGGATTCTGTTTTACAAGGTACCCGACCAGGGCATCGAGGCTATCTACTGTATCCCACCAGGATTTCTGCTGAATCAGGGCTTTAATTTTTGGTAAATCCTCACTCGTTAAGCGATGCTTGAGCGTGTGCAGGTAGGAGATGGCAAAATACTGCAATTCTCTTTGCGGAGCGTCCCAAAATTTCTGTACGAGAATCCAATCGATGGATTTTTGCTGACGGGCTGCTGCCAGGAAGGGTTTCTGAGCCTCGCGCATCTCAGGCGACTTCAGCCCGAAATAATCGAACTGGTTGCGCATGTAGGCTTTCATGGGCTTGGCATTTTCAGGATTTGCCCTCTCGGTCAATGCCTGGTGGACACCTTCGAAGGTGAGTGCTTGTCCCTCGTGCAGCTGGCCATTGCTCCAGGTCAAACGCTGGGAATTTATATCCTTACCTGTGAGCAGCTTGGTCACCTTGTCGAACGCGAGTGGGTCAGCGCTGGTGTAATAATCAGTCTTGCCAAATCTTTTGCTGGTATTACACAAGTCTTTACCCTCAAGCACTCTTTCCACCTGGCGGGCAACCGCGGGGGCAGGGTCGATAACCGCCACATCCGGGCCGGCAATCTGCTTAATTTGAGGGATGACGAAGGGGTAATGCGTGCAGCCCATCACCAGGGTATCAGCGCCCCGCTGCACCATAGGCTCAATGGCCTCTTTCAAGATGGCAATCGTTTCTGGGCTGTCCAGGGCACCTTTTTCAATTTGACCGACCAGGCCGGGGCAGGTACTCTCAAAAATCTGAACATCCTGGGCGAAGCGCTCGATTACGGAGGCATACAAGTCACCTGAGAAAGTGGAGGGCGTTGCCAAAACGCCAACTTTGCCGGAATGGGTTTGGCTGGCGGCTGGTTTGACCGCGGGCTCCATACCCACGATCGGCAGATCCGGAAAACGCAGGCGCATCTCCTTGAGAGCGGCTGCGGAAGCCGTATTACAGGCAATCACCAGTAATTTGATATTTTTTTCAAGCAGGAAGTGTATGATACCTTCAGCCAGGTCTTGTAGTTCGGCCTTGCTGCGCGAGCCGTAAGGGCAATTGATTTGGTCCCCGACGTAGATCAGGTGCTCACACGGCAGCCGGGCTTGAACTTCCCGCAGAACGGAAAGCCCACCAACGCCAGAGTCGTAAACCCCAATCGGTTCAGAGTGCTTGGGCATGGCTCAATTTTAGCACCTGTGTGGCCGGTTTCACTGGCTGTAATGCTCTCGGGAGGTTCAGGCTTTGCCTCCGCTGGCTTGGATGAACGCTTCAAACAGGTGCTGCATCTGAGGAGACTCAGGCATGCACTCCGGGTGCCACTGCACGCCCAATACGAAGCGTTTTGAGGGCATTTCGACGCCTTCAATGAGCTTGTCATCGGCCCGGGCGCTCACCGTCAGGCCTTCGCCAACCATATCGATGGCCTGATGGTGGATGCTGTTCGTGCCGACCCTTAATACATCAAGTGCTTCTGCCAGCAGGCTTTTAGGTTGGATGCTGGCCCCGTGCGCCACCAGATCTCTGGCGTAGTTTGGGTAATAGTCATGCTTGGCGGCCTGCGGCATTTGGCTGGCGATATCGCAGATAAGCGTACCACCCAGGGCTACATTCAATACCTGTATACCGCGGCAGATAGCCAGGAGAGGTTTGTCGGCCTGGATGAGGGCGTGAATGAGGTCGACCTCGAACTGGTCCCTTTGCAGATCCACCCCCGAAAGACGGGGGCAAGCTTTACCACCATAACGGGAAGGTTCCACGTCTCCACCGCCGCAGAGCAGAAAACCGTCGCCAAGCTCTATTAATTCCTGGATGTCACCCTTTGGCAAGTTTGGCGTAACAATGAGTGGCAGCCCGCCTGCCCGGTTAACGGCATTGATGTAGGCTTCCTTCTCGCCATAGGTGGGCGAAGCATTGATGCGCTTTTCCAGATGGCCAGCAACGACAATTAGCGGTTTATGCATGGGGTTCCTCATCCATTGTTTTGCCAATTTTAGCCGATTAAATGA
>WOZB01000169.1 GCA_011620445.1 Anaerolineaceae bacterium
GAGGTGGGTTCATCGAAGAGCATGATATCCGGGTCCATGGCTAGAGCGCGGGCAATGCCCACACGCTGCTGTTGGCCGCCAGAAAGTTGGCCTGGGTACTTATCCATATGTTCAGCCAGGCCAACGCGCGTGAGATGACCGATGGCTTTATGCTCAGCCTCCTCAGCCTTCATATGACGCACTTTGGTCAGCCCAAGTTTGACATTCTCAAGGGCGGTCAGGTGGTTGAAGAGCAAAAAATTCTGGAAAACCATGCCAATCCGCTGGCGCACATGATCATCGTTCACACCTTTAGCGGTAATTTCTTCCCCATTCAGGAAAATCTGGCCTTCGTTGGGTCGGGTGAGCAGGTTGATACAGCGCAACAAGGTACTCTTGCCAGTACCGCTGGGGCCGATGATGACGACGGTATCGCCTGATTTTACTTCCAGGTCTATATGTTGGAAGATGACCTTGTCGGCGTACTTTTTGGTCAGATTTCGGATTTTCAGGATGGGTTCAGTCATAAAAACTCGCTTAAGGGTTGGCAGGGATGGCTAATTTTTGTTCCAACCTGCCAAGCAGGCGGGTGGTGATGAAGACCAGGGCAAAATAGATCAGGGCTGCCGCGCTATACGCCAGGAAGGGCTGCTGCGTACTGGCGCTGATGAGTTGCGCCCGACGCAGGATTTCGGGCACTCCCAGGGCATAAATCAAAGACGAATCCTTGATGACGATGGCTGCTTCGTTAGACCATGAAGGCAAGGCGATGCGCAATGCTTGCGGCAGCAGAATTTCCCGAACAGCCTGAGCTTGGCTGAGGCCAATGGCACGGGCAGCCATCATCTGGCCGCCACTGACGCACTGGATGGCCCCTCGGATAATTTCCATCTGGTAGGCACTGCTGATGATTCCCAGGGATATGGACCCTGCCAGGAAAGGTGAGAGGTTTACACTGCCGGAGACCACAAAGTAGAGCACAAAAAGCAGCACAATTGGCGGAATGCCGCGCATGACTGTGCTGTAGATTGACATCAGAAAGGAAAATACTTTACCGCCATAGAGGTAGAGCAGGGCAAAAAGCAAGCCAAGAATTAGGCCCGCCGGCAAGGCAATCAATGTTGCCCCCAGGGTATACAAAGTGCCTGAGGCGATGTAACTTAAGAAATTGCTTAGGTCCAAAGCATCACCCTTTGGGCTGGCAGGCTACAAAGAATGAGCCTGCCAGGATTGGGTTTTGAGACCTACTCACCGAAGTATTTGGCGGCCAGTTGGTCGATAACGCCTTCTGTCTGCAGGGCATCAATGGCCTTATCGATCTCCGTTTTCACTTTTTCATCATTGAGCGGAAGCACAATGTTGATGGGGCCGGCGGAGGCGATAGCTTCGTGCAGAAGCATCTGGAAACCGGGATGGGAAGCAACCAGTGCTTTGGCGGGTACATAATCCGCCATCAGGATGTCAATGCGGCCGGCTTCGAGGTCCAGGGCAGCCTGGTCTACACGTTCGTATTGCTGCACGTTTTCTTCCTTGATCAGGTTAGTGTCGATCAGGTTTTCTTTGATCCAGGTGTCCTGTGTTGTGCCGGATTGCACACCCAACTTATACGCGGCGACATCTTCCGGTTTTTCAATCTTGCCTGTGAAGTCTTTATTGGCGATAAAGGAATCCTCAGAATTGAAATATTCCTTACTGAAGCCAACTTCCTTGGCGCGCTCTTCGCTGTAATTGAAGCAAGAGATGGAAACGTCGATCTTGCCTTCCTTTACAGCCGCGATCAGGCTATCGAATGGCATATCCACCCACTCGACCGTCACGCCCATTTTCTTGCCGATCTCCTCCATCAACTCGATGTCAAAACCGGTCTTCTGGCCAGTACTATCCACAAATTCATAGGGCGGATAGTCCGCTGAAGTACCCACTATTATCTTGCCTTCATTCTTGATCTTGTCCAGCACGGACGTTGGGCCGCTTTGAGTGCAGGCTGCGAGTAGGGTGGTGATTAAGATGACGCTGATGAGGAAAACTAAAACCTTCTTCATGATGCTCCTCCTTGAGGATTACTTTGGTTAAGGTTAGAGATTCTATTATAAAATGTTTTGAGAATCTGATGTCTCATTTGCTATGATTAAGGCATCCATTAAGAACTGAATTGGATTCCCGGTCTCGCAGAGAAGGAGCAAAAATGAGAGAAATGCTTTCCTGGTTGTTGGAAGAAAACGAACCCGCCCTGCGCTATTTGGCACTGCGTGATCTGCGAGCTGCACAGGCAAGCCCTGAGGTACCCGCCGAGAGCAGACGTCAGGCCCACCAAGTAGGCAAGATTCCGGCCATCCTGGCAAAAATGGATCCGGAAGGTTTTTGGGCGAAACCAGGGGCGGGATATTCCCCCAAGTATCAATCAAGTGTTTGGGCGCTCATCTTGCTGGCACAGCTAGGCGCGAGAAAAGAAGAAGACGCGCGCATCGAAACAGCCATGGAATACTATCGGCAGCACGCTTTTATTGAGTATGGAAAAATAAACTGCACTGAAACTCGTCCGCAAACTTTTGACTGCCTTCAGGGGAATATGATTTATGCTCTGCTGCGTTTAGGGATGGAGAGTGCTGGACTGGTTGAACAGATTGACTGGCTGGCCAGCAGCCAAACCGGCGCAGGTATTGCGCCAGCTTCTGATAAGTTAACGGAGAAGAGCTATGGCATGGGTAAAAGCGGTCCTGTGTTTAACTGTACCCACAACGGGGATCATCCCTGCGCCTGGGGGGCGATCCGTGTACTCATGGCCTTGGGTCAGGTTCCTGAAAGCGAGCGAACTGAAAATATCAAGCAAGCCATCCAGATGGGGGTGGAATACCTGCTTCAAGCCGAGCCTCAGCACCCTAAGTGGCCTGGTGACAGGTCAGTCAGCCCGCAGTGGCGGCAACTGATGTTTCCGCTCTTTTACCGCTCGGATGTATTGCACCTGGTTGAAGCTTTGGCAGAAGTTGGCAACATCGGCGACTCTCGGGTGCAGGCTTTCCTCGATTACATTCTTTCCAAACGCAATGCAGAGGGCAGCTGGAACCTTGAATTCAGCCACCCAAGCCTGGCAGGCAGTTTTGGACCCATCGGAAAGCCAAACAAGTGGGTCACCTTGAGAGCTTTACGGGTTTTACAGGCAGCTGGTTGGGAAGGTTGAGCGCTTAAGACTGAGGCGCGAGGTTTTGGTCGCATACAGCTTTAAAGCCGCAAGCCCGGCAACGGGCGGGGTTATTGTGCGAACGGTCTGGCGCATAGCCTGAAGCCTCATATTCCCGGATTTCAGCCAGAGTCTGCTGCAGACCTTCTTCCAGTTCGCGGGTGTAAAAGACCTGGAACTCCTTATCCTGATAACGCAAAATGCCATACTTAGGGCGCACATGGTAGTTCACTTCGATAAGGCGGCAATAAGCTGTCAGTTGGGCGATGTGGGTCTGATAAGGCGAAGCTGGAGCCGGGCTGCTCTTGTATTCAAGCGGGATTAAAGCGCCATCCTTGCCCTTCAGGACGTAATCAGGCTTGCCTGCCAGGCCGGTAGCGGGGTCGTACAAGGGTCTGGGAAGCTTTTGCAGTACCTCATTATCCGAATAAATGATTTGCCCCTCGGGCACGCCTGAGCGCGCTCTGATCCGCCGGCTGATGAAAATGACCACCAGGGCGATAACCGAGAGTATGAGGATAATGTGGGAAGGCTTCATTTCAGCAGGTTGAGCAAAACTAAAATGAGGGCAGCCAGCAGAATAAGCAAGCCCAAAACAAAAAGCACGAGCGAGGCAACCACCTGGCGGGCTTGTTTGCCGTGCAGGCGCGTACCTTCGTTCATTGCGGCCTGATTGGCATTGTCCTCACCTTGATTTTGGTAGTACCAGGCACGCTTACAGAAGGCATAACTGCCCAATTCTGAAGCTTTGATGGCTCTCATGTGGCTTTGTGTTGGTCCAATTGGTCTGAAAGGCGTTTGAGCGCGTCTTCCAACTCGCTCTGGCGGAAGGCGACAGTGATATCCGCCCGGGTACGTTCGATGATTCCACGGGCAAGGTCGGTGCGGCGGCGCAGCCCATCGGTAATGGCATCGGGAAAGTCCATGGTTACCAGTTCGGTGAAAACGTCATCCATACAGCGCAGCAGGCGTTCAACTTCCTGGTTGTAGCCCGGGCGCAGCAAATCCAGGCAGCGCCGGCGCAATTCACCCAGGGTTTCGGTGAGGCCGTTCACGTAAGCCGGATATTCCACTTCCAGCTCGGCTGGAGTTGGCAGTTTTTGGCCTCGGATCATGGCCACAGTCAACTGGGCTTCCACGGCTTCCTTGATGGCATCCTGCGTGTAACCGGTGAAGTAGAGGTCCGGGTCGCCCTTAAGGGATTCGCGCAGTTCCAGAGCACCCGCGCGAACAGACAGCAATTCTTTTTCAACTTCGGTGCTGTCTTCGCGGTGGATGGCGCGGATGGCCAGGCTGGAATGGCGGGTGAGTTCCCTGGCCTTGGCCAGGGCTTCATCGCGCTTCTTGGTCTTTTTCTCGAAATCCAGGCGGATTTCCTGGCAAATGTTAGCAAGCTGATCCATTATTTCTCTCCGGGAGCTGGGGGCGTCTTCCCGAAGAGCTCATCCGCCAGGGTATGTTGTGGGTTTAGTTTGATTTCACCAAAGCTGGCCTCGTAGCGGCGCAGATTTTCAAGTACGGCTTGCTGCATCATCTTAAGCCCCAACGGGGAAAGAATGATGCGCGAGCTGACCTTTGGCGCGGTGTTCCCAGGCAGGATGGCTGTGAAATCCAGGATGAATTCGCCAGGTGTATGCGAAACACGCACCATATTGGCGAAAACCGGAGTCAGAGACTCCGGTAATTGCACTTCAATGGGTTTGAGCTCGGCCATTTTACTTAGAACGGAATTTCATCCGGGTTGTCTTCGCCGCCAAAGTCGCCAGCAGCACCAGAGTCTTCACCCTTGGAGCTGAGGAAGCGGAAACTATCCACGGTGATTTCATAGCTTGCGCCGTAGGTGCCGTCCTTGCGTTGGAATACACGCGGCGAGCCGGAGGTCTGGTCGGGGGTAAGGCGGCCTTCAACGAGAACTTTTGAGCCCTGGTGCAGGTACTGGCTGGCAGTTTCCGCCTGGTTGCCCCAAACGGTACAACGGAACCAGGTAGTCTCGTTCTTATCTTTGTAACGGCGGCTGGTAGCCACACTGAAGGAAGTGACTGCTTTACCGTCTGGGGTATAGCGCATTTCCGGGTCTCTGCCTAAATTGCCGGCAATAATTATTTTCTGATACATGGGATCCTTTCGAGGTTATTGGTTGGTTTAGGTTTAAATTGCTTCGATTCCTCGGTGTTAATTGTACTTAAAAGACCCCTGCTTGTCGAATCATTAATGAAGCTTTTGTTAGGATTTTTTGGCTGATACCATCGAGGGGATTAGTAGAGTTCAGACAAGCAGCGTTTGTATTTCTTGCAGATAGGCAAGCGCTTCTGGAGGGGCGCGGAATATCTGAAATCTTCTGCCTCCAGCCACTTCAGTGCTTTCTGATAGCCTGACTCTCCGATCAGGTTGGTGGCGTAATCTTTTAGTTTGGCAAAAAAAGCAGCCGGTTCATCCCCCAAAAAGCCCTCTGGGAAGAGTTCCCTCTGCTGCAGGTAAAGGTTTGCCAGCAGGAAGCGCAAGATGGTCATGTACTCATTGCCGGGGTCGGGCTTTTGTTGGACTTCGTTATGGCCCAGGATATCCCAGATCTTCAGGTCGTACGCGGTGGCTACAGCGGCAGTGAGGCTGAGCAGGTTGGCAATTTCTCTGTCCGGCGGCATGTTTAAGGGAAAAACCTTCGAGAAATCGTTGCCGCTCTGTTCCACGCCCAGTGAAACGCTATCCAGGTCTTTGGTTTTATCCTTGTTGAAAACAGTCAGGCGGGTGCTGATGCCCAACCGGATCATCAGGTCAGCAGTATTTTGACTGTTCAGGTCCAAACCTTTTTCGGAGTTGATCGAAATGGCGGTGTGGCGGGCTTTGAACGGCGGGTTGGCAGGCAGGGTGGCCATGATTACGCCCATGCCCTTCTTTTCAGTGATGTTGTGCGTGACAGGGTAAGAGTCCACGCAGTAATTGACGCTGGCCATGCGGATGTCATTCAGGTTGGCAACTGTATTTTGAACGGTGCCGGGTTTGCCATCCGCCTTGAGGTTGGGGAAAGCGTCGTAATGGATAATAAAGAAATCCACCTGCTTAACCGGGGAGTAGGGGTAGATGAGGTGGCGGTGGCTCTCAATCAGGCCGGTGGGGGTAAAGCCTTTCAGGGTTTGATCGAAATATTCAAGTACGCCGCTTTCAGTGATGCGCATGGGTGTTACCAGGGAGAGAATGGTGGCTGCCCGGCTGTCCTGCGGCAAAAGTGTGTTCGCGCGGGCGAGTGCCGGGTTTGCGGGGGCCAGGACCCCCAGCAGCAGTATAACCGTGCAAAGCAGGGAGAGCATTTTTCGGAAAACAGAAAGTTCCATTCCCTTGATTTTACAACATTCGGGGAATGCTTTACGGTGTGCCCTAATGACGAGAATAAGTGAGGCGCTGCGATGGTCTATCTGCTATTTTGTAGGGGTGACCCGAGTTTCTTTTGCGAGGCTCACCCGGATAGGTCAGGGCAGGCTTCGCTCCGCTCAGATAGCACCTGCCTTACGACTGAGTGAGGCGTTGCGCTTGCCTCGGCCCCAGACAACATTTCTTTATTTGTTGTCCTGAGCGCGCGAAGAATCTTAAATTGGCAACTTACTGTTGAAGACCCTTCACAAGTGGGGTTCAAGATGACAAGCCCGGAGAAAAGGATCCGGAGAACTTCTACATCGAAAAACATTCGCAGTATTGGGTAAAAAT
>WOZB01000250.1 GCA_011620445.1 Anaerolineaceae bacterium
TTACGCTCTGCAAATCAAAAATGGCCCTTATTTCGCTCTTTTACAACTAAATCCGACCAATAATTTTGTCAAACCGCTGCAAATCTGCAAATCTGCAAATCTGCAAATGTACTACTTTCCCCTTCCATAGCCTCTTGGGGTCAACGGACCGTGAAAATAGCTAACCTTCTACCCCTTTCGCTCACCTTCCTTATGCGTGCAAAGGGCTTGATATAATCAAGAAAACCTGATTTCGAGAGGCGCTATGCTTTTTGTCGATAACCTAAACAATCCCGACCCACGCATGAACCTGGCGTTTGAAGAATATGCCATCAGTAACATTGCTCCGGACGAGGAGATCCTACTCTTTTACATCAACGAACCCTCCATCATCATTGGGCGCAATCAGATCACCATCCAGGAAATCAACATAGATTACGTCAACGAGCACGGCATCCACGTAGTGCGGCGGCTTTCAGGGGGCGGGGCGGTCTATCACGACCTGGGGAACCTCAACTTCTCATTCATTGCGCCATTTTCGACCGAGAATTTTCACAATTTCCGCAAGTTTACAGAGCCGGTGGTGAAAGTGCTGCAGAGCATGGGCGCAAACGCGGAGCTTTCCGGGCGCAATGACCTCACCATCGAGGGCAAGAAGGTTTCTGGGAACGCCCAATATGTGAAAGGCAATCGCATGGTAAGCCATGGCACTTTGCTGTATAACACTGACCTCGAACGTGTGGGGGAAGCGCTGCGGGTGAAGGCCTCCAAAATCGAATCCAAGGGTATTAAATCGGTGCGCAGCCGGGTGGCCAACATCACCGAGTTCCTGGAAAACGCCCCAAGTATTTTGGATTTCAGGCAGCGGATTATCGAGGGTGTTTTCGCAAGTGAGCCGTTCAATGAATATCGCTTAACCGAGAAGGATTGGGAAGCTGTGCGCCAACTGAAAGAGGAGCGTTATGCCACCTGGGATTGGAACTTTGGCCGCTCACCAGCCTTCAATTTGCGCCGGGAAACACGCTATGCGGGCGGAGAAATTGAGGCTCTTCTGATGATAAGCCGGGGGAAGATCCGCTCAATCCGCTTTTTCGGTGATTTTTTTGGCCAGCGGGAAGTTTTGCCCCTCGAAAAAGCCTTGGAAGGTTGTGATTATGAACCCGCGGCTATGAAAGCCGCCCTGGAAGGTTTTGAAATCTGTCAATACTTTGTCAACTGTTCAGTTGATGAATTGATACGATTATTGTATTGAGACATCAGCGAGGGAAGAATGAAGCTTGCAGTCGTTGGTAGCATGAATTTGGACATCACCCTGGTGGTGGAGCGCATGCCGGTAATTGGCGAGAGTTTGCGCTCGCGCGAAATAGTGCAAGCTCCCGGCGGAAAAGGTGCCAACCAGGCGGTGGCTGCTGCCCGATCCGGGGCGGAAGTGTATATGTTTGGGCAAGTGGGCAATGACCCATATGCCGAATTTGTGAAGGATAACTTCAGAGCGAACGGTATCAATATTGATGGCATACTAACGGACCCGAAAACGGCAACCGGCCTGGCATTTATCTTCGTCGAAGGCGGTGATAACCGCATCTTATTAGCCAGTGGAGCTAATGATACATTTTCACCTGAGCAGGTGGAAGATTTGAAGGAGAAAATCCTGGCTTGCGATGCCGTTTTGCTGCAGAATGAAATTCGTGTTGAAACTCTCGCCAGAACCATTTCACTTTGCAAAGGAAAAATGCCCATCTTTCTCAACCCAGCTCCGGCCATGAAGTATCCAGAAGGACTGCTTGACGGGGTGGATTACCTAACGCCCAACCAATCGGAGTACGAGTTTTACGCCCAGCGCCCTTTGGGTGACCTGGCGGACCTTGAAACCGGGTTGAAAATAATGCAGGGGATGGGAGTGCGGGAACCTTTGATTACGCTGGGAACCCGGGGCGTGGCTTATTTGGAAGCGGGTAAGGCCCGGATTGTTCCAGGGTTTATGGTTAAGACGGCGGATTCGACCGGCGCTGGGGATACTTTTTCGGGCTGCTTTGCCTACCGACGCATGGCGGGGGAAGACCTCCCTACGGCGATTCGCTATGCCCAGGCGGCTGCGGCGCTGGCTTGCACCAAGTTGGGGGCACAGGCGGCCATACCGACAGCGAGCGAGATCATGCAATTTTTGGAGAAAAACGGGTAGAAGTTCCGGTTTTTCCAATGTCCAGTAAGGATGGGAAAATTTTCTTTCACCTTACTCATAATTATCATTTTAGCAGGTGCAAACATCGTGTTTGAGAGCAGATTGGAGGCAAAGAATTGCTTATTTGAATATATGACTCAACTGCAAATACTCGGTTTTCAAAAAATGTGTGGGCTTTCTTCCCACTTAGGTGGTGTTTTCGGTGTTTTCATGACCTTTGGACAGCAATTTGATGTAATTTTTGACAACTTTGTCCCACTTTCGCACAGAAAATTGGGCAGATTGACCTTTTTGCAGTGAAGTCATATATAGAAGTTTGATACAATCGCAAACGGCTCCATTCGACATTAGGATATCTAAGTCCATTGGAGTTCGAACTAAGGGAGGCTTGTGTCCACTAAAGTGCAGCCACCCCAGGCTTCACTAATTGCTTTGGGGTCCTTTACGATGAGAAAGGGAGAGGCGCTACTTTTGCCTCTGTCCTCACAATGAAAACCGGGTGGGCTTTTTTTTGCCCAAGCCGGCTCTACGACAGCACAAGATGTGCACGTTTCTGAACCGGCCCAAGTAAATGAAATCACATTTCGCAAAAGATGCGCATAGCCACAAGATAAGCAGGTAGCTATTTGGCCACACGCAGAAGCAGCTTGTTTGTTGCCTCAATCCGCGCTGAAGACATACACAATACACATGAAAACCTTATAATTAAGCATCCCTTATTAATCTTCTCTTAAGGGTGGCAACCATAAAACTGCTTTGCAAGCATTAAGCGGGCAATCAACTATCAGGAGAGAAAATTATGGGTGAATTCAGCAAGTACATTTCCAGCGTCAGAAGAAGTGTTCCAACACCAAAAGACATGGTTAAAGATGGAAAGTGCTTGTTTGGTACTTTCGATAAAGAATTTGAAACCATGGAACTGTTAAAAATTGAGCACCCCACCTCAGCCCCAGAGTTTTTAAAGAAATTTAAACTCACACAATGGGAAGCAGTAGAAGTGCACCTTGAAGAGGGTGTTTTGCTGGCTGCAGTTTGCGATATGGGCATCTTTGGCCTGAACTTGCATGTGTTCTACGACAAAAGGAAGAGAAAAGTTTTTAGTTGGAATACAAACCTGAAGAGTAAGGATACAGTCATTGCCCCAAATCTATTGAGCGGCGCAATTACCGAAGCAGAAACACCCAAATCCTCTTTACGCTACATCAACAATTTCCAGGACGGTAAAGCACAAATTAATGGGCATCATCAAGACGGCATCAACAGTATCGCCTATGAATTTGAGGTGGAGAGGCTCTCAAAGCCCAGTGTTGTGTCTATTCCTTTTGCAGATATGGACGTGCGCCACAGGCCGCTTTATTCGCAGAAAGATTTTTTCAAGGCGAGCGGCACCTTAACATTCAATGGGGAAACATTCCATACCACTGAGAGCAGTACAGCCATTATCGATGACCACCGAGGTTACTATCCAAGACGGGCGCATTACGACTGGGTCACAACCATGGGTGTGCATGAAGCGGACGGAGAAAAAAAGTGGTTTGCCTTCAACCTAACCCGAAACCAATCGATCAACCAGGACAAATACAATGAGAACTTGATCTGGTTTGAGGGCAGCACCAGTTTATTGCCTCCGGTAACTTTTACCAGGAACCCGGAAACCGCCAACTTCAAAGATGGCGCTGTCTGGGACATAAAAGATGAGCATGACATGGTTAACATCACCTTCCATGTCTATGATATTTTCCGCATGATCACGCATTTGAAGCCGATTGTGAATATCGATTACTTTGTGGCCTTCGGTGAATTGAAGGGTTATGTGCGCGATGAGGATGGCAAGAAATACATCCTGGACGGCATGATGGGAATGGGTGAAGACAAAACCATGTTGCTATAAGCCCTGGTTTTCTGGATATTGACTTTTAATTGAATAACTCAAGAATGATAAATGCAGCCAATGGTGAAGTCAAAAAAACGTAATCACACCCTCACCATTATGTGAATAATTTATAGCAACATCGCTAATAACCGATAATCGCGAATTCAATCAGGATGATTGTTATGTGTTGACTCACTTAAGCGCTTTTTTGATTGCGTCTGCGGTAAGCTTGCCAGTAAGGATGGAAATTGGCAAACCGGATGGGCTAAAGGTCCATTGGCCGCACTGATAGACATCTTCAAGGGGCGTATTAACGGAATGGGCAATCTTGGTAAAGCGGTTTTCGGCGGGCATGACCGGGCCCGTGAAAGCCCAACCCGTAATCGCGCCCTGGGCGTTGCCCGTTTCACGTTCGATGGTGAGCGGGGTGGAGCACATGGCGAAGGCAATGTTTTTGGTGATTTCCGGGAACACGGAATTTTCGAGTGTCTGTAAAATTTTATCGGTGCAGAACTGCTTGAACTCGTCATAGTAGCCAGCATCAGAGATGAGGCGCACCAGGCGGTAATCCATCAGCGAACTGATGATAAGCCCCGTTTTACCTTCTGGCGCGAGCGATGAATCGCGCAGGGCTGGGCAGGAAATTTCATAGGTGGTATTGGCAAGATAGTCGCCAACCCACTTGAGGAGAGCTTCTTTACCCTTTGGGGCAGCTTCCTGCCAGGAGGGAATGGAGGAAAGGCCTTCGGTGGTGGGGGTGTAGAAGGCATGCGCACCGCAGATATTTTCAAAATAAGTATGGTCCAGGTTCGTGCCGACGAAAAGCGTGAGGATGGAATCGCCGCCTTCACCTAGTTCCGCGTGCTGGCGCTGCAGTTCAACTTGCGGTGCCTGAGGGCCATCAATGGCAATGTACAGGGCTTTCTGATCGGCAGCCCAAACCAGCTTTCTGTATTGGAATTTTTCCCCAGCGGCAGTGGTAATTTCATGACTGGAGGGATCGACGTGGGTGACGGCTGTTTCCGTTCTGATTTCGCTGCCAGACGAGAACACGTATTCGGTCATCTTTTTAGCGAGCGTACCTGTGCCGCCTTTGGGGTAGCGGTAATCGAGATAAAGGCCAAAATAGCTCAGGGCAAAAAAGGTGGGCGTATCCTTGAAAAAGTGCTGCGCAATCAAATTGATGAGGGCGTCATTATTGGTGAACTTGCGCAGATAAGCGTTGACCGGCTGATCAAGGCGCAGGGCTTTGCCGATGTTGAGCTGGTATTTGACCAGCCAGGGCAACAAGGTCTTCAATAGATATTGGGGGTCCTGCACATTTTCAACAAAAAGCGGGTTGTCGATGCCGTAAAGCACATCCATATAACCCATGACTTTCCGGATTTCCTCGGCAATTTTGGCAACATCGACCGCGTTTTCGGGGAAGATGCCGGTGAGCATGGCGGCATAGGTTTGCAGACTTTCGCGGGAGGTGATCCTGGCCCAATTGTTGCCGACACCGATGGAGACAGGGTTTTTGGTGCATTCAAGCTCGATGCCCAAACTTTTGAGCATCGGGAAAATGATGCCTGAGTTTTCAAAGGCACGGATACCACCGTCGAAGGCAAAACCGTCGCGCCAAAACGTATTGACCAAGCCGCCCGTCTTGGTTCCTTTTTCGAGGAGCAAGGTACGGTAACCGTAGCGGCTTGAATAAGCCGCGCTAGTTAGGCCCGCCAGCCCACCACCAACAACTATAGCATCATATTCTGTGTTCAAAGGTTCACCTCATTGAGATAAGCGATGATTTCACTTATTTTAACGGCATTGCCTTCTTCGATGGCACAGATACAGTTTTGTTCGTATTGAGCCAGCGTAGCTGCATCCACAGGGGCGTTAGCCCAGGCTTTTCGGGCACCAACAAAATTGCCGACCGCGGTCCGGCGCATGATGCCGCGGATGTCGGTTGGAGCTCCCCGTGTGCAGGAGGGAACTTCGCAGAACCTGCAGCGCATGGCTCCGCGCATAATGGCCGCATCGGCTTGATTGTAACCTTCGAAAAGCCTGTCGGCGGTGAAGGGCTTTTCCACCATTCGAACGTAGTTTTTCATTCTCGGGTTAAAAATAAAAGGTTCTTTCCCTAATTTTTTGAGTACAACATTGGCAGCTGTAAGCCCGGAAGTGGTTACGGTGGGTGTGCCCGTGCCCATAATGGTTGATTCGCCACAGCAGAAAAGATTGTCCAAGTCGGTGCGGATATGTTGCCTTTTGAACATATGCTGCCCCAACATTTGTTTAGGCCCGGCCACGGCGCCGCCATTCTTGAGGGTATAACGCTCGATGGTGCGTGGAGTGGCCACTTCAGCGTAGCGCACAGCCTGGCCAAAGCTCGGGAAGCGCTTCTCCAATACGGTGATAAGGCGTTTCTGTTCTTTCAGCTTTTTATCTTTGTATTCCTCAGGGCTATCGGATTCCCAGCTTTCAAAGGTGGGGCCGATGGCCAGTACGGTGTGTTCATCTTCGGCGCAGAGCGTTTTGTCGTCAATACTTAGCGTATAGGCAGTGACTTCACTCTCATCCAGCTTGTCGGGGTTGCCGATGAGCATCTCGATGGGGGCTGTGCCATCTGGGATGACTTCCCGGTCGACGACACTGTAGAGCACAACGCTTGGGTAGGTTGGAACCTGTTTTTTGGCCCAATCCCTACGGCGAGGAGTGGTAAAGGCGGGGTCTAACAGTTTGCCGTATAGGTTCCAGACGGTGCCGTAATAGATGATGTTTTTCGCTTTGAGAGTGCGGCCATCTGCGAGTGCCACCCCGGCCAGC
>WOZB01000020.1:0-4281 GCA_011620445.1 Anaerolineaceae bacterium
CTTCAGGGCGAGTCAGAATCAATTCCAACATGACATAGTTGGTCAGCAAGATGTCTGGTGGATTCGACATGATGCGCCTTTTTTCTTCGTCATTTTCCTGCCCTGTATAGCGTTCAAAAGTGACTGGATTTTTTCCATCTGAAAAACCGTATTTAAGGAATTTCTCCAATTCACCTTTCTGACTATTTGCAAGGGCGTTCATCGGATAAACAATGATTGCCTGAATTCCCCTGCCACTCCCATTACGCAGCACGTAGTCGACTATTGGAATGATATACGCGAGGCTTTTTCCAGACCCAGTTCCTGTTGTTAGAACGTAATTTTGACCTTCTCGGGCCGTTCTGATGGCATCTTCCTGATGCTTGTGCAAACGTAACGGTTGACCGAAATCATCAGGTGCTTGTTTGCGGCGAAATATCCGTTTGCATTCTTTGTGAAGAATACCTTCATTACTTAGGTCATCGATCCATTTTCCAGGTTCAAAAGTGGGGTTTAGTTGAATCAAGGGATCCGGCCACAATAAACCTTGATCGATACTCTGATCTACATAGTCCTTTATTTTTGGGTCACGTATTCGAATAAAACTGGAAATGTAAGACGAATAATCTTGTATTAGTGAGTTGCGAAGGTCAAATACATTCATGTTTTCCCCCCATTGGATTATTTCTCAAGATGCAATGTATATTGAAAGTATCTCTTCATAACATCATTTCCCTTTCACTTCGACGGACCAGAAGCAAGCTTGTCTGTTAAGATCGATCTTTCATCCAACCAATGATCTACTGTTTCTTTTCTAAATCGCCAATGCCTACCAACTTTTTGGCATGGAATTTTTTTAGCCTGTGCAAGTTTATATAGTGTGGAGAGAGGTATGCGAAGGTATTTTGATGCTTCTTCAATTGTTAGTACTTGCGGAAATTCGTCCATGTACCCTCTTGAAAGCCATAAGACTGAGTAAAAGGGAATTATATACTCATTATTGATAGTTGCTGATCAAATAAGCAAGATTGAATGAGCCATCAGGTCTAGTAGACCCAAGCTGGACAAAACCAAGTTTGGTTTGCCTCTAATAGATATTTAAGCTGTTTCTTGGAGGATGGCTTGTCTTACAGTTCTTCCATAAAGTATCTTTAGTAAACGCACCTGGGAGTAGTTACTGATTATGGCGGCACCCAGATTAGGGGTGCCAATTTTATGCTTGAAGGTTGTATTGGCCGCTGCAGAGGTCTAAACTGGCTTTCTGAATGAGGCTTTGGGCAAAACCCTGGGTGAAGATGCTGCCAACCGGCGAGAGGCCCTCTTCGATGGGGAAGCCGCGATTCGTCAGCAATATCCCACCCCTGCCCAGGTGAAAAGCAGGCAGATCCGGGCTTAAAGGGGCAATCCGCAGTCTGCCTTCAGGGCTTACAGTGGCTATCAGCGAGTTCATTAAACCGTCGCCCAATGCCAAGAGGCGCTGCATGGCTGCCAGGCCATCCTCCAGCTCGTTATCCAGGCAGGTAATCTGCGGGGAGGAAGTCACATCCACCGACAAGCTGGAGAGCTTTTGCCCGCAGGCTTCAAAAACCTCTGCCATCAAGGCTTTTGTGGAGCGCAAGCCGCCAACTTTGAATAGCAGGTCGGCCTCAGGGTTCAACCGCTCCCAGAGGGCAGCAGGCTGGTTAAACTTGAGCAAATTGCCTGCCCTAAAGTTCAAAGCCTGGTCCAAGGCCAGGGCAAATCCGTAGTTAGCAGAAAGCGCGCCAGAGCGGGAAATGACCAGCCAATAAGTGAGCGCGGGGTCAAGCGAGAGCTCCGTCCCCAGGCTCAGGCGCAGCCATTCGTAAGACTCCGCGGAGAGGGCAGCCGGTGAAACGCTCGCGCTGGCCAAAGTCGTCCCTGAAGGAGCCCCTGCACTGTCACTTTGGATCTGGACCAGCAAATTATCAGCCGGGTTACCAATTTTCCGCAGGCGCAGAGCAACAAAACTGACCTGCATGGCCACCGCCGGTCTAAAACTTTGCGCCAGCCGCAGGCAGCTTGTGTCCATGCCCACGTTGCTCGTGCCCGATTGGGCAGGCATGTTGCCAAAGAGGCTGCTGCCCGGGCTGTAATGCCGCCAGGCCAGGGTTTTGAAACTGCCGCTGCAGCGTAAAAGGACGCCAGAACTGTCTTTTTCAGAGCTTGGGGCAATTTGCGGCTTTGGAAAAGCGCGCTCCGCCAAGGCCTTATGGGCATGCAGCAGGGCTTCCTCTTCGCCCATACTCCCGAGGCGCAGCAGAGCTTCTTTCACCCCATATGTGGCCTGGCTGGCAAAATCTTCCACCCAGGGGGTTTGAGCTCTCAAGCCAAAATCTGCGCCAGGAGTCTGCGAAAGGTAATTAACCGCCACCCGGTTGGCCATTTTCCCCAGTGAAAGACCTTTCTGCGCACCTGCCTGCCTGGTTTCAATTTCTTCAATATAGCCCCACCAGACTGGCGTATGGAAGCGGTTGCGAATCAATACTTTCCAGCCAAGATAGGCTGCCATCTCTTCCAGCGTAACTTCCTGACCCAGTTCAATCAAAGCGCTTTCAGAGCCGCCATGCAGCGCCCAGCCAAGCTGCCTCACAATAGCCTGCCCACCCGGCCAGGGTACTGTCTGACCGGAGGGGGATTGCAATAGAAGCTCCAGGTTCATAGGATGTTCCTGCGCTTGCTGCCCCAAGCCCGCAGCGAAAAACTGCGTTCAATTTCCGCCTGTCCCGAGATGCCTTCACCCACCACAAACAGCTTGCCGTAAGAGCCGGCCGGGATGATAAATTCTGTGCCAAAACGGCTGTGGCTTTGCAGCTCGTGCCCGGCCATTCGGCTCCAGGCCAGGCCCCAGGCAGGCTGGTCGATCAGTTTGCCGCTATAGGGCAAGCCGCCCAGGGCAGTAAAGCTGGCAAAGCCCGCCTGCGGCAGCAGCCGCAGACTGTCCAGCGCCACCGAGTGGCTGCCGGTTTCGGAAGAAATGGCCTGCAGTTCCAGCTGCAAGCCGTTGGGCATTTCCACCCCTGGCAGCACGGTCTGGTTCAGACGCAAGGCCGGCAAGGCGGCCAGGTTGCCCTGCCTGCCCAAACCAGCCGCCCCGCTGAGAAAAATCAGAGCCCCATTCTGGCTCAGGCGCAGGCGGAATTGCAGGCTTGCATCCGCCGGCCTGGTGCTGAAGCGCACAACGGGCAGCAGGCTGGTATCGTTCAGGATGGCCAGATCTGTATCAGAAATCTGGTAGCTGAGCAAATTGGTCCAGTCGTTGCCCGTCCAAGTCGGCTGCACGTAAGCTCCGCCGGAAGCAGAGCCTGATGCAATCGGGGACAAAGCAGAACCCTCCTCAGCCTCAAAATCCAGTTTGGGGAAGTAACCCATGGCACTCGAAGTGAGCAATCCCAAACTGCAATTGCCAAGCGCCTGGGCGTTGAAATTGTTAGTCAGTTCCACCCTGAGGCTGACCGGCAGGTTCGTATCCAGGACTGCTGTATTCACTACGGCACTGCCATGATGAGCGGTATGCAGGTCTTCGTGGTTGTAAAGCGTGGTGCCGCCTGTCTGGCTGCTGCCGCCGGGAGGGGTAAGGGGCAGTTCGACTTCTGCAGAATTGTAAGAATTGCAGCGTTTGAACAAAACGCGCAACCTCAATGCACCCAAGGCTGTGCTTTCGATGGCCTCCAGGCTTTCTTCCAGATGCGCCTCAAGAATCGGGCTAAAGTAAGCCTCAGACTCCACATCGGTCTTCAGTGTCAATTGGGGCAAGCCGGCAGAATGGCCTTGGGTTGCTGCAACCATGCTCTGAAAAGTACGCAGCATGCCCTCCAGGTCTGGCAGGCTGCCGCGGAAAAACAGCAGCAATTCTTCTTCCACGTCGGGCTGGTCCGAAATCCGCCGCAGGTATTTCGCGCTGGTCAGCAAAGGATGGCGGCCTTCACCCAATACCTGCACCCAAGACTGGCTGCCATTCAGGCTGCGTGTGCCAATTTCAAGCGTATCCATAAGGGGCAGCCTCTTCCTGCCATTCCCAGTTGGCGTTCGCCGCTTCAAGGCTGGTCTGCAAGCCAAGGCTGCGCAGAAATTCCAGCGAATCCTCAAACTTGCTTTGCAGCCAGTCCACGCGGCGTTCAAAGACGGGCAGGGAATGCCCATCCTCACTGCCACGCGCTAAATTGCTGCGCAGGCTATAGTCCAACAGCCGGGCGGCCGCGCCTTCCAATAAAGCCAGCTGCCAATCGGCGGGCAGGCTGCTCACCATCGCGCCATCCAAACCGGCCAGTTCAGCCTGGCCGC
>WOZB01000020.1:4291-6835 GCA_011620445.1 Anaerolineaceae bacterium
TTCTTCCTGACTGGCTTCAGGCACTGCCAATTGATAGAGGTCAATAAATTGTTGTTTGAGAGCCGTTTTCAGGCTTTGCAGGTCAGTCACGCAAAAGCTCCATCCTGCCCTGGGTCTTCTCGGGCGCAATCGGCTTTCCGGGTTTGAGATATTGCTGATAATCGCCCCAACCGAAGAGATACTTTCTGCCGTGGCGGTCAACCACGCTCAAGCTGCGGTCTTCAGGATGGTAGGCATAAGCCATGGCACCCCTGCCAACCAGTTTGAGCACCACTTTCTTTAAATCCGCGCCTTCCAAGTTGCCTCCTTTCTCTAATTCTCCAGGCCTGTTTTCAGACCTGGAGAGATTCAGCTGATCGCGGCTCACTGCCGCAGCAGCGCGCTCAAACCATCTTCAAGCGCTGTGCCAAAGATGTACGCCGAAAGCACCGTCAGCACGCCAATCACTTCATCGCCCTCTAAAGGGAAATCGGGATAGAAAGCTTTGATCACCAGGAAAACCAGGCCAATGACGGCTGCCCAGAACTTCCGTGAGCATAAAAGTTGTTTCCACTTGTTCATATGCCTCCTTACTTAGACCACATTACATTTGTAGAGCGGGCGGAAGTCATTCACCCAGACCGCCAGGAAATGGCGCACTTTGAGCCGGTGCTCATCATTGGTGAAGACTGCCGGCGATAGTTCATCCCCGGCGATAAAGATTTCCGGGGCCAGGCCAAAGCGCTCGCCCACGTAGATAGAGGGCACGACCAGCGGGTCGCAAACCGCCGCCCAATCTGCCTCATCCGTCCAATCCGGCACCACCACAGGTACGGCACTGCCTTTAAGCACGTTGTCGTAAACGTAACCGGACTCGCGCACAAAACTGCCGCCGCAAATTTCCATGGCAGCCTTCTGCAAGCCCCTGGGAATCAGCATGAACTTTGGATTGACCGCCATATAGGGTCCAACGCCGTAGAGGCCGACCCCATTTTTGACCAGCATGGGCTGCTTGTAAACCCTGCCTGAAACCACATCCCAATTGGTCGCGTTTAGCGCCAGGGTATCCAGGTTGGCGTGGCCCCCCATGGTGGTAACCTCCGTGGTATTGAAGAGCGCGCCGCCATCACTCAGATTTGCGCCCACACCGCTGCTGGCTGTGAATATGGCCGCCACCAGGCGTGAGATTTTGCGCATTCCTGCGCTGGCCAGCTCGCGGGCATAGGAGCGCAGCTTGCGGGTTTCATCGCGGTCAATCAGTTCCAGCGTGAGCGGAATATAGCCGCCGTACTTTTTGAAGGTGGCCGTCTCAGCGGAGTCTCCTACGTTCAATTCGGTGTAGGCCCCACCTTCTGCTACCGTTGGCAGGTCACCCACCGTGCCCACCAGGGTGCCCGAGACGCTGTTGAGGGTATTGAAGTGTTCCTGTACGCTCACCTGCTTCCACCAGTCGTAGCCGGCTTTGCCCAGCTCCTCCCAGGTGTTTACCACAATCTTGTTGAGCGCGTTCCTCACCAGGCCGCTGAAATCCGCGGTGGTGGCAAATTGAGCGCGTTCAGGGTGATAACCCCCGTGCATGTCGTAGTCACCGGTGGTAGCCAGGTAAAGCTCGCGAATGCCGGAAAGCCTGGGGGCTTGTACCTGCTTGAGGGCAGCTTCCCTGGGGTTGCCAAAAAGGTCATCCACGGCTGCCTGCAGGCGTTCAGCCGGCTCCAGCATGCCTTCAATGCGCGGTGAGCCAGCTACCGCTTTGCCGTGCTCAATTTCAGCCAGCAAGCTGCGCGCTTCGCGCATGGCGGATTGCAGTTCCGCGGGGGCAAACTCGCGCTCCTGGAATTGTGCCTGAATGCGATCCTTCATAGGCTTGGGCAGATTACTGGCAGCCAGGCTGGCCTCGAGCATCCAGGTACTCATGGCTTTGCGCGTTTTGTGCAATTCGGCCAATTCCTCCTGTAGGGTTTGCACCGGGTTTGGCTGCTCTTCAACTGCCTGGCTGAGCCCTTTCTCGATCGTTTCTGTGTTTTCTGATAATTGCATGGCGAATCCTCCTTCTAAAATGGGATTGATTTTTAATTGATTGAGCGCGCGCAAGAAGATTCCACCCCGGGCCGGGTTGTAAACCAGGTCAACCGAGAAAACCTTGAGGATTTTCTCCACGCGCTTACCTTTACCGTTGAAGAGCACATCCGCCGAGAAGCCTACCTTTACAGCCGGTAAATCCTGCTCTTCCAATACTTGTTTACCTATCTCACTCAAGAGATCGGATGAAGGGCCGAAAGCCCGCAAAAGGGCTTTGATGCCTTCCTTGTTGCCATCCCAGGCCGGGTTCTGCAGCACTCCGCCGATATCCCGCACCGACCTCTCCCCCAGCCCGTGGTCAATGAAGCAGTTCACCCCGTCCCACAACGGAATTGACTCCTTCAATACCTCCGCTGGGAATTGCCAGCCGTTTGCTGCGCCCGCCGTAATTGCCAGGATCTCAAAGCGATCCGGCTTAAGCGCCCGCGCTTCCAAACCTAAACGTTCCCTCACTTCTTGCATCTGCCTCCTCTCTAAATTGGCACC
>WOZB01000287.1 GCA_011620445.1 Anaerolineaceae bacterium
GTGCTATACCTGCCCGCTCTGCAGCTTATGGCATACTATCGCTCTCTCGCCAAGGGGCTTAACCCGGACCGTCCGCACAACCTAGAATCAGTTGTAAAGCTTGTACTTTAATTTTTGGAGGATTCACCATGAAAAATCTAAGCATTGGTAAGCTTCGCGCTCTTCAGCGCTGCACCTCCCTTCGGGGCACGCTCACATGCCTTGCGCTTGATCATCGTCAAAACCTCAGGAAGATCAATCCTCTCTTCGAAGACGGTGCAGAGCTCAGTAACTTCAAGATGGATGTGGTCAAATATGTGGCCTCTTCTGGAACGGCAGTCCTGCTGGACCCTGAAGTGGCTGCGTCCCAGGCGATCGCAAATGGGATCCTACCGGGTGACCGGGGTCTGGTGGTTTCATTGGAAGCCACGGGATATGTGGGCACAAGCGATGCGCGTGAAGTGACCATCCTCCCGGGTTGGAGTGTAGAAAAAGCTAAACGCATGGGCGCGGACATGGTCAAACTCCTGGTTTATTACCACCCTGACTCGACCATGGCAGCTGAGATCGAAGAAAAAACGGCTCAGATTGGTGAGGAGTGCAATAAATATGACCTGGGTCTGATTTTGGAACCTCTTTCCTATTCTCTGAGCCCAGAAAAATTAACCAGCGAAGAAAAACGGCAGGTTGTGATCAAGACGGCCAGAAGGCTCACCCGAATACCTGGTATCGACGTTCTCAAGGCTGAGTTTCCGCTGGATTCGAGCGAGAAAAACCTTGATAAAGTACGTTCCGCCTGCCGTGAATTGAATGCTGCCTCCACAATACCCTGGATTATCCTTTCGGCAGCTGTAGGTTACGAAACTTACTTGCAGCAGGTCATGATTTGCTGTGAGGAAGGTGCCTCCGGGGCAGCTGCTGGTAGAGCCATCTGGAAGGAAGCGATATTAATGTCGGCAGAGGAGCGCGTAAGTTTTCTTCAAACCACTGCCAGGGAGCGCCTGAGCCGCTTGAATGCGCTTTGTTTCTCTTTGGGGCGCCCAGTACAGGACTGGTATCGCGCGGATGCCCCTCTGGATTGGTATAAAACGTATTAATTTTGAAAGACTAAGCCATGCATTGCATTGACGGCATTGTTAGCCAGCAAAAATCCGGCATGCCAGTAGGGATTGCCAGTGTCTGCTCTTCCCACCCTGTGGTTCTTGAAGCGGCTGTGAAGTTCAACAAGCAGCACGGAACTCACCTGCTGGTGGAGTCCACTTCCAATCAGGTCAACCAGTTTGGCGGCTACACCACTATGCAAGCGCCGGATTTTGTGCGCTTCATGCACCAACTGGCGCAAAAGCATGGCTTACCTCTCGAGCAATTAACTTTGGGCGGCGACCATCTTGGGCCCCTGGTCTGGCATAAGGAACCTTCCAGGCAGGCAATGGAAAAGGCAGTTGCCCTGGTCAGACAATATGTTCAGGCAGGCTACACCAAAATCCATCTGGATTGTTCGATGCCATTAGGTGATGATACAGATTTGCCTCTTACACTTGTGGCTGAAAGAACTGCTCTATTGGCCAAAGCGGCTGAGGAAGCCGCCCAAGACCCAAACATTCTGCGCTATATCATTGGCAGTGAAGTGCCAGCTGCAGGGGGCACTAGAGAAGCTGAAGAAACAATGATGATCACCACCCCATCTTCAGCTCAAGATACCATCCAGGCAATCAAAGCCTCATTTGTTGAGCAGGGGTTGGAAGCTGCCTGGTCACGGGTGCGTGGCTTGGTGGTTCAGCCAGGCGTGGAATTTGGCGAAACCCAGATCCACGATTACGACCGCGTTCAAACCCGGGAACTCAGTGCCATGATTTCCCAGGAAGCTGATCTGGTCTTTGAGGCGCATTCCACTGACTATCAAACCCGTTCTGCTCTTAAGGCCCTCGTGGAAGATCAGTTCGCCATCCTGAAGGTCGGCCCTGGGCTCACCTTTGCTCTTCGTGAAGGCCTGTTAGCCTTGGCACTGATCGAAACCCAGCTGATGCCTCATGATAATTCCCAGCTTTTGCTGGTCCTTGAAAACAGCATGGTTGAGAAACCAGCTTACTGGAAAGAGCATTACCATGGAACAGCGGACGAACAACGGCTCTCCCGCCTATTCAGTTACAGCGACAGGGTGCGCTACTATTGGTCTCAACCAAGGGTCGAAGCTTCTGTAAGGCAATTAATAGACAACCTGGAAAGGGTGGCAATTCCCCTCCCCCTCCTAAGCCAATACTTGCCCAGGCAGTTTTGTAAAGTGCGCTCGGGGAAACTCCTCGCTGCGCCAATGCCTTTAATTTGGGATAAGGTGATTGAGGTTTTAGAGAATTATGCATTCGCGGTGACTGCAGAATAGCACTGTCTGGAGCGCGGGCCAAAGCCAATCTGCCAAAGACCTTAACTGATAATCGTAAAGCAGGGTCTGAGCTACTTGAAAGCAACCTCCTCCAGCCCTTTAATTAGGTTCCCAGAATTTTGCTGGCCTCAGGTCTTCATCAAAGCGAAGTCACCGCCAACCAGAGGGCTCCTGCCACGGCGATGATAATCCCAATAATGAGCGCGGGAGTAGCTCCAGCAGCAGCCACATCCAGACGCGACTCTTTGGTATTCTTGGGGTTGTAATAAACCGGCACGGTGGCACCAACGGGATATTTATCCACAAATTCCTGGGCCTTCTCAAGCGGCAAGCGTGTCAACCCAATCGCAATCCGATTTCCAGTTAGCATTTTTCCGTCTACCGTGTATCGATACTCAACCAGGGGTTCGTAAGAGCTGAATGTGGAAATGCGGTTCGTGGACGTTTTTGTCTTGGTGATATGCTCAAACAGTTCGGCTTTCAGCATAATCCCAGAGGTCGATGGCCACTTGGCAGCCAAGTTTCCACGCAGCTTTTGGATTAATCCAATAATCACAAATATTATGCCTACCAGGATTAAAATGACCGGCGCAATCTGTTGCATGATTACCTCCATGATTAAAGGAAGAAGGGGGATGATTTAACTGGATTAATTATATTGCAGAGCGCCATTCCTTGAGGCACGAATTTGGCACGAATTTGGCGTGGATTCCATCCCAGAGAACATGACTGCCTTTCCGTGGAGAAGTAATCAAGTTCCGGCCAACTAATTCCCTTCTCATAGCTGCTCCTGAAAACTCTTAAGTTACAATTCTCTCGTCTCAAAGTGAATAGGAAAGTGCAACCAATCCTCATTGAGAAATCACTAAAGTCTGGTAAATAAACACTGGAACTGCACAATATAGATGGAGGGAATCATGAACTTAGCCATCATCGGCGTTGGAGAAATTGCCCAAAAAGCATACTTGCCTCTTCTTAAAACGATGGAAGGTGTGCAGATTGCCTCAGTCATGAGCCGGACTGCCGCGTCTGTTGAAATTACGCAAGCGCGCTGGCAGATCCCGACGGGCTTTACGCATTTGAAGGATGTGATCAAGAGCCGGCCGGATGCCTGCCTCGTTTTGACCACAACCACCGCACATTACCAGGTTGCTAAGAGACTTTTGGAAGGCGGTTTGGATGTTTATCTCGAAAAACCAGCCACCGTCACGTCCGAAGAGATCAAAGCGCTTGCTAACCTTGCTGCTAAAAATAGTTGCATCCTTATGGTCGGGTATAACCGGCGCTTCGCGGATTTTTACATTCAGGCCAGGGAATTAATCAAAACTGATGAAATTCTGCAAATAACGCTTGAAAAACACCGCCCTTTTGCCAGCTACACTTCCCTCTACAGTCAATATTTGGATGACACCATTCACATCATCGATCTGCTGCGCTCCTTCGACCCCGACCCAGTGCCCCTCCAAACAGCTGTGACTATGCGCAATGGTATGGCCTGGAGCGCTGTCAGCACGCTACGGCTCTCAAGTGGCGGCATAGCTACCATCCACTCTTGTCTGGGTGCGGGTGCCTGGCAGGAAAAGCTTTCCGTTCATGGCGCCAGGAAGTCTGTGATTGTCAATGCATATCGGGACCTTACTTATATTACTGATGAAGGTTACAGGGTCTTTGGGCCAGAACGGCCGAGTTCGTGGAAGTCTGAGTTGACTGAGCGCGGCTTCACCGCGGAAGTTCAGCACTTTTTGGATTGCGTGCGCACCCGCAAGACACCGGTCATTGATGGTTTTGAAGCCTATAAGACCCAGCTACTGGTAGAACAGCTCACCCTCTTAGCCGGTGAACCTTTGGAACATGAAGAACACGATCGCAACTTGAAGTAAAACAACCCACCTAACGCCGCTGTACCTTTGAGCAGCCTTCCTGGGAGTTGTCTGCCTCCATCAAGGTGTGCCCTCAACAATGCTTTCAACTGTGCCTTCAACACACGTTTTGAGGCGCGCTTAAGATACAATTAACACATTAATTGTCTGAAATAATTGTGATGTTCAATTGCCAGGTGGTTTTTGAGAGATTTCGTAACAAGGATACAATGGAAGAAGCTCAAATCACTGAGACTACTAACTTAGAGCCGCTAACCCCAGACCTTATTCGTGAGCTTTGGTCAAGAACCTACAACAAAGAAGGCAAACCGGACTGGTCGCACATCTTCCCCTACTATCACGATCAAATCGTCTTCCAGGATAGCATTCAGCGCATCGAGGGCATCGATGATTTCAAGGCCATGTGCAACCGTCTGACTAAACGCTGCGACCAGCTTAACATGGAAATTCAGACAGTCATCATGGAAGGCAATATCGTTTTCATGCAATGGACCATGGTTATGCGCTTCAAAAAATACCCTTCCACCCCAGTGTACGGCTGCACCAATCTCAATATCGGCGATGACAACCGCATTATGTATCAGCGGGATTATTTTGATATGTGGGGAGACATTTTTAACGGCATTCCTCATTTCAAGAAAGCTTACCGAAGATTCCTAAGAAACAAATTCGGGTGATGGAGAGCCAAATATGAAGATGCCTGAAGAACTGCAATTCATGGTCAACGCGCGGATGGTTCAAAAAACCACGAATGCCCGCATGGACGGCCGCGTCTGTGTCATCACTGGGGCAACTTCAGGCGTGGGTTACCAAACCGCCAAACGCCTGGCCCAGGGCGGCGCGCACCTGGTTATTGTCTGCCGCAATCGCGATAAAGCTGACGGTGTTAAGCAAGAATTGGAAAACGCCAACCACACCCCGGTGGATGTCATCCAGGCCGATTTTTCCAAGCTCGCGGATGTGCGCAAGGCAGCCGCGGAGATATTGGCAAATTACCTCCACATCGACGTGCTCATTAACAACGCCGGCATCCACAATACCCGGCGCCCCCTCACTAAAGATGGTATCGAAACCGTCTTTGCCGTCAATCATGTCGCTTCTTTCCTGTTCACCCGCCTCTTGCTGCCCAAAATGCTCGAAAGCGCCCCCTCACGCATTATCCAGATCAATTCGGAAGGCCATCGCTTTGGCGGCCTGGATATCAATGACCTAAACTGGGAGAAACGGCGTTATAAAGGATTGCAGGGCTACGGCGCAGCAAAGGTTGCCCAACTACTTACCGTTTGGGAACTGGCAGACCAGCTGAAGGGCAGCGGCGTCACCATCAACGCGGTGCACCCCGGTGAAGTAAGGTCTAATATTGGCATGAATAATAATTGGTCCTACCGGCTTTATAAGCGCATTTTTATCCACTGGATGTTGAAGGACGCGGCGATATCTGGCAGTGCCATTTATTATGCAGCGGCGGCTCCCGAGATGGCTGAGGTCAGTGGCAAGTTTTTTAACCTAACCATTCCTGAAAAGCCGGCCGCTCACGCCCTTGATAGAGAACTTGGCAAAAAAGTATGGGCCATCAGTGAAAAGTTAGCTGGGTTAAGACATTCGTAGGTTTAATAAAGAGTTAGTTGGTGAGGATATATTAATGGATTACGACGCAATCATCATCGGTGGGGGTCTTTCAGGCCTGACAGCAGCCAGTTTGTTGGCAAAGCGCAATTTACATGTTGCCCTGGTTGAGAAAAATTACAATCCGGGCGGTTCCTGTGGTGTCTTCAAGCGCGGCAAAGTTACCTTCGATAATGGAGCGGCCATGCTCTACGGCTTTGGCGAGAAGGGCTTTAACGCGCATCGCTTTGTCTTCAACTGCCTGGAAGAACCCATTGATATCATTCGCCACGATCTGCTTTATGTTGTAAATTTCAAAGGTCAGAGAATCCGCTTCTGGCCAGATGTAGACAAGTTCGCTGACGAACTCTCAGGCATTTTCCCTGCAGAAAAAGATAATATTCACCGTTTCTACCGCGACATGTTCAAGATGTACCAGCACGTTATGGTGGAAAACCCCACCTACACCAGCGCGGATGAAACCGACCCCAAGATCGCGCTGAAGAGTATGCTCAAGCATCCCGGTTCGTATATACGCTTTTTGGGGTATTTGAACCAAAGTGCCAAAGGGCTCTTAAGTAAATATTTCAAAGATCCTGAAATTTTCAAATTCTTTGACAAACTCACGTCAACGTACTGCTATGCCACCGTTGAAGAGGCCCCCGCAGTGCTGGCGGCGGTGATGTTCGTGGATAACCATGTGGGTGGCAGTTACTACCCTGCCGGTTCCACCTTGTTCCTACCGGGCAAACTTGAGAAAGTCATCGAGGAAAATGGCGGTGATATGCTGTTGGAAGCAGAGGCCGTCTCAATTATCTTTGAAAATGGCAAGCCGGCCGGGGTGGAACTCGCAGATGGCCGCACCCTCAAAGCGAAAAACATCATCTATTCCGGCACCGTCTGGAACCTATACGGCAAACTATTAGACCCCGCCTTTACCACCCCTCACCGTAGGGATTGGGCCAAAAA